>DATHDV010000165.1:0-23573 GCA_035318845.1 Chitinophagaceae bacterium | reverse complement strand
CAATTTGTTGCTGAAGGGCCTCGCCAAGCCCCTCCGAAGGAGAAGCCCCCCTGCCCCCCGAAGGGGGGTTCTTAGACTCCGCAATTTGAAGAGTCTCTAAAACACCATGCAATTGATACAATTTAGTTGCAATAGCAGATTGCTCTTTTACCAACTGGTCATACTCCCTGTTGTTCTCAGAAATTTCGGACAGGTACCTTACTCGGTTGGAAGGAATGATCGCTGATGAAACTTTAGCCGTTTCGGCAAATTGATATTTTCCAAATGCGGTCTTTGTTTTTTCTTCAATTTTTTTCAGCAGCAATTCAAACAGGTGATTCACACCATCATCATTGAACTTGCTGGCCATGGTCCCGATGATCGGCAGACTTTCATCTTTTGCTGTAAATAACTGGTGATTCCTTTTAAATTGTTTTCTCACATCCGCCAATGCATCCAGTGCGCCGGCTTTGTCAAATTTATTGATACAAACCAGGTCAGCATAGTCAAGCATATTGATCTTCTCTAACTGTGATGCTGCGCCATATTCCGGCGTCATCACATACATACTCACATCACAATAATCCAGGATACTGGCATCACTTTGTCCCACACCGGCCGATTCGAGAATAATAAAATCAAACCCGGCTGACTTACAAATATCAATAGCTTCCTGCACAGCGCCGCTCAAAGCCGTGTTATCTTCCCTTGTCGCCAAACTTCTCATGTAAGCTCGGGGATGTGAAATTGCATTCATCCTTATCCTGTCGCCCAGCAATGCGCCGCCTGTTTTTTTCTTGGAAGGGTCAACAGAAATAACAGCAATGGTCTTGTCCAAAAAATTAGTGAGATACCTGCGTACGATCTCATCGGTAACTGAAGATTTACCCGCACCACCAGTACCGGTAATTCCAAGCACTGGTATAGATGTTTTTGATTTTTCACTTTTGACTTTTGAACCATTTTCAGCATTGGTTATCTCTCTTGCAATTTTTCTTACATCTTTTGCTTCTTCTAATTTCAACGCTGTTTTATAATCAGCTTTGCCATTCAATTGCACATCACACAAACGGATCACATCTTCTATCATTCCCTCCAACCCCATTTTTCTTCCGTCATCCGGGCTGTAGATCCTGGTGATACCATATTTATGCAGTTCTTCTATTTCTTTTGGTAAAATAGTGCCGCCACCACCGCCGAATATTTTAATATGACCACAACCGTTTTCTTCCAGCAGGTCTTTCATGTATTTAAAAAACTCCACGTGCCCTCCCTGATAACTGGTGATGGCAATGCCCTGCACATCTTCTTCGATAGCCGTTTCCACAATTTCCTGTACGGACCGGTTATGACCGAGATGGATGATCTCGGCGCCCTTGCTTTGCATGATACGCCGCATAACATTAATAGCAGCATCATGTCCGTCGAACAGGCTGGCCGCCGTAACAATACGAACCTTATTAGTGGGAGTATAACTCATATTGGCAAGAATCCACAAATTTAACCAAAAATCCACTGTTTGTCCATCTTACTAACAAATAGGATTGCAACGGGTTAATTACATTTGCTGATGCAACACCTGGTCAGATCGATCGCTGAATTATATAAACAGTGGAAAGGCGCTGAGGCAACCAGTATAGATGTATTACCTCAAAGCGGCAGCGAACGCCGTTATTTCAGGCTGCATGAAAAAAACGGGTCGGTTATTGGAACCTATGGGGCCAATATAAAAGAAAACGAAACCTTCATTTATTTCTCCAGGCATTTTAAAGAAAAAGGTCTTGCCGTTCCTGAAATACTGGCTATCAGTGATGATCTTCAATTTTACCTGCAGGAAGACTTCGGGGATATTTCTTTATTGAACCGGCTGGAAGCCGAAGGTTTCTGCGCCGAAGTGTATGAACTTTTCAAAAAAAGCCTGGAAGCCCTGGCCCTGCTGCATGTAAAAGGAGATGAAGGGTTAGATTATTATAATAATTGTTTGACCGGAGCAGAATTTGGTAAGCAGGCTATTATGTCCGACCTTCTTTATTTCAAATATTATTTTTTGGATGCACTCCGCAAACCTTATGACAAGCAAAAGTTGATAGATGATTTTGAAGCATTGAGCAATTACCTGACGCATACAGAATACAAATATTTTATGTTCCGTGATTTCCAGAGCCGGAACATTATGGTGAAAGAGGACAATTCCGTTCATTTTATAGATTACCAGGGAGGCATGAAGGGGGCGCCTCAATACGATGTGGCATCCATGCTCTGGCAGGCCCGGGCAAATCTTCCCGATGTATGGAAGAACAAACTTTTGGATGACTATATGAATAGCCTGGAAAAGATCATCGGGCAAAAGATCGACAGGAATGTTTTCAGGAGTCAATACAATGGATATGTATTGATAAGATTGCTGCAGGTACTGGGTGCTTATGGTTTCCGTGGTTTGTTTGAAAGAAAAGCACAGTTCTTGACAAGCATCCCGTTGGCCTTAAGGAACCTGAAAGAGTTTTTTCAAAATCAAAGTATCGGTATAACTGTGCCTGAATTTCGTAAAGTATTGGACATGTGTTTGGCAGATGAGATCATTCAGCAGTTCACGCCTACCCGGGCTACTGAAAAAACTCCGTTAATGGTTACGATCAACAGTTTTTCTTACCGGAATACAATTCCGGAAGACACAAGCGGCAATGGTGGCGGATTTGTATTTGATTGCCGGGGCATTTTAAATCCCGGCCGGGTTGAAAGCATGAAAACAAAAACCGGTCGTGATAAAGAAGTTATAGATTTTTTGGAGCAGCAAACAAAAATGCAAGAGTTTCTCAACAGTATTTTTGATATAGTTGACATCACGGTAGAAGAATATATCAAACGTGACTTCGAAAGCCTGGTGATAAGTTTTGGTTGCACCGGTGGTCAGCACCGCAGTGTATATGCCGCTGATGAATTAGCAAGACATTTAAGGAACAAGTTCAAGGTGAAGACCGAATTAAGGCATCTCGTGCAGGATGAAAAAAAATGGATTAACGAACTTCCGAAAGGCGTATGAAATCGATGATCTTTTCTGCCGGATTGGGTACACGGTTTAAACCCTGGACTGATTCACATCCAAAAGCCTTAGCGATTGTGAATGGCAAATCTTTGTTACAAAGAAATATTGAATACCTGCAGCAACAGGGAATAAAAGATGTGATCGTAAATGTTCACCATTTTGCAGATCAAATTGAAACTGTCATTGTAGAAAATGACGGATGGGGAAGTAATATACTGGTGAGTGATGAAAGAGATGAATTGCTGGATACCGGTGGGGGTTTATTAAAAGCAAAAGAATTGTTCATACCTGGTCAGCGATTCATTACCTGCAATGTTGATATTCTTACCGACCTTGATATCAGCAAACTTCTTGCTTTTCATGAAAAGCACAAGCCATTAATATCATTTGCAGTTACCAACCGAAAGACCTCCCGTTATCTTTTATTTGATGAAAACAACCGGCTCTGCGGGTGGAGAAATACAAAGACAGGAGAAGAGAAAGGCCCCCACCTAACCTCCCCGCAAGGGGGAGGAACTAGTACCCTTTTATCGGAGAAGGCATATAGCTGTGTTGTTGTTTTTGAATATGACATCTTCAGTTTAATGGAAGAAAAAAAATTTATTGGTAAATTCTCTCTGATCGATGTGTATCTGGCCCTGGCCTCAGAACATCTTATCATGGGCTATGATCATAGCGGCGACCGGCTGGTGGATGTGGGCAAGCCGGAATCCCTAACTGAGGCTGAAGCGCTCTTTCAGTAGTGAATGGTGAATGGTCAATAGCTTCCCTTGGCAGTGGGTTGCACAAACAGGAATATTTTATTCACTATTCACTATTCACCACTCACTTTTTTATAAAGTATTGCAAATACCCTTTCAACGGTAACCTCCTTTGCAGGCTTTTGCCCTATCTTACAGCCTTCAAACACACATATTATATGAAGAAATTTGTTTTAGGCTTTTTTAGCTTGTTTTTATTTATCGGCTTATTTGCGCAATCAACCTATGATCACAAAGAAGCATTCAACCCGCAGTTTTATCCTTATCCCGGTAATGATTACCGGAGCGCCAGCGGTGAACCGGGTCCAAAATATTGGCAGAACCGTGCAGATTATAAGATCAACTGCACATTGGATACAGCCAAACATAGCGTCAGCGGTGATGTGGAGATCTATTACACCAATAACAGCCCGGATAATTTAAAATTTCTCTGGCTGCAACTCGATCAGAATATTTATAAAAAAGATTCCCGTGCAACGGCCACTACAACGCAGGCAGGCGGCAGATGGGCCAATGCAAAATTTACAGACGGTGATGTTATTAAATCAATTGCTGTTGAATACAACGGAAAAATATTCACTCCAAAATACAATGTATCTGATACAAGGATGCAGGTATGGTTGACAGACGCATTGAGATCATCCGGCGGAAAAGTAAAACTGGCCATCAAATTTGAATTCACTGTTCCTGAATATGGTTCTGACCGGATGGGCCGTTTGAAAACAAAGAACGGATGGATCTATGAAGTAGCGCAATGGTTTCCCCGCATGGCTGTGTATGACGATATACAGGGATGGAATACCCTGCCCTATCTTGGACAGGGTGAGTTTTATTTGGAGTATGGCGATATTGATTTTACCGTTACGGCTCCTTCCAGTTTAATTGTTGTTGGTTCCGGTGAATTACAGAATCCCCAGGAATGTTATACAGCCGAACAAATGAAAAGATGGGCAGCGGCAAAAGCCAGTGATAAAACGGTGATGATCCGAAGTGAGAAGGAAGTAAATGATAAAAATTCAAGACCGCAGACAACCAACAACACCTGGAGATTTAAAATTCAAAATACAAGAGATGTGGCATGGGCTGCCTCCACGGCATTTGTGATGGACGCTGCAAGAATTAATTTGCCCAGTGGAAAAAAATCAATGGCGGTGAGTGTGTATCCTGTTGAGAGCATTACAAAAAATGGATGGCAACGTTCTACGGAAATGGTAAAAGGATCTATTGAGTTTAACTCCAATAAATGGTTTGAATTCCCTTATCCCTGTGCTACCAATGTAGCGGGCATTGTGGGCGGCATGGAATACCCGGGTATCGTTTTCTGTGGCTCCGGTTCTTCCGGCACAAGTTTGTGGGGAGTAACTGATCATGAATTTGGTCATACCTGGTTCCCGATGATCGTGGGCAGCAACGAAAGAAAATACGCCTGGATGGATGAAGGCTTCAATACATTTATCAATGACGGTTCTACTGAAGCTTTCAACAATGGTGAATTTAAAGAAGCCAGTTTCTTCGGCGATCCCAATTCATCCTTCATGGTAAAATATACCTTTAGTGAAAAGATGGATGGCCTTTATACGATACCTGAAGTGATACAGCAGGATAATTTGGGAGTAGCTGCCTATATGAAACCGGGACAGATGCTTACTGCATTGCGTGAAGTGGTATTGGGTAAAGACCGTTTTGATGCTGCATTCCGGGAATATATCAGCCGTTGGGCTTTCAAACATCCCACGCCATGGGATTTCTTTCATACCATGGAAAATGTTGCCGGTGAAGACCTCAGCTGGTTCTGGAGAGCATGGGTATTCAATACCTGGAAACTGGACCAAACAGTTAAAGGAGTAACTTATAAGGATGACAAACCGGAAAATGGCGCTTCTATTTCTATAGAGAATCTTGAAAAAATGGTGATGCCAGTAACGGTACTGGTAAAAGAAGCCAATGGCAAAGAACACAGGATCGATCTGCCGGTGGAAATTTGGCAGCGTGGAAGCGACTGGACATTTACGGTGCCGAGCAGCAGCGAAATAAAAGAAGTGATACTGGACCCCGATAAAAAATTACCGGAATGGAACCGGGATAATAATACCTGGAAGAAGAAAGGGTTTTAGATGACAACTTACAGATGATAGATGATAGATGATAGTTTAGTGGCTTTTTCACTCAGTTATCATCTATCAACTATCATCTCACCGCTATCATACTTATCTCCACATTCACAAATTTGGGAAGAGCAGATACCTGCACCGTTTCCCGGGCGGGAAAGTTAGATTCAAAATATTTTCCATAAACTTCATTAAGCGCACCGAACTGGTGCATATCGGTAATAAAGATGGTTGTCTTGACCACATGACTGAAATCCATTGCTGCTTCCTGCAAAATAGCTTTCAGGTTATGCATCACCTGGTGGGTTTCTTCCTGTATGTCTTTATTTTTTAAATTTCCTGTTGTGGGATCGATGCAAATTTGGCCTGAAATATATAAGGTTTCGCCTGTTAATACCGCCTGGTTATAAGGGCCAATAGGCGCCGGGGCATTGGCTGTTGTAATGATCGTTTTGCTCATTTGCTGGTTTTAATAAATTCTAAGAGGCGAATTTAGCTTTATACGTTTTCTTTGCAAAAACTATTATGAAGGTCGCCATTATAACAGATGATGCATTAAAAGAAGAATGGATATGCCAGGGGATGCAGGAGGCAGTACAGGCTGAATGGCTCTCTGAACCCATTGCTGTTGAAGGCGCTGATTGTTATATTGACCTTTTGTTTCAACCCGATACTGAAAGAATAAACAAACTGAAAAGGTTACAACCTGCGATCATTATTGTTGATTCAGTGATTGCAACCCTGGACATGCTCCCGGAAAACTTTATCCGTATCAATGGCTGGCCCGGTTTTTTAGAAAGAACGGTTGTTGAATCAAGTTGCAGCAATGATGATTTGAAAACCCGGGCAGAAAAAATTATTTCTTCCTTTAATAAAACAATTGAATGGGTGCCCGATGTGCCGGGATTTATTACGGCAAGAGTTATCAGTACGATCATCAACGAGGCTTATTTTACCCTTGATGAAAAAGTAAGCAGTAAAAAGGAAATTGATATTGCCATGAAGCTCGGAACCAATTATCCTTACGGCCCGTTTGAATGGAGTGAAAAAATTGGTTTGAAGAAAGTGTATGAATTGTTATCAACGCTTTCGAAAAGTAATTCGCGGTATGAACCCGCCGCCTTATTAAAAAAAGAAGCATTGTTATCATGAGCCTGATCTTAAATATCGACACGGCTCTTGACACAGCTTCTGTTTGCCTGGCGGAAGATGGCAATGTGCTGCAGTTTTCATGCAGCGAAGATCAAAAGGACCATGCGTCGTGGTTGCACACTGAAATTGCTGAACTATTGCAAAAAAGCGGGCATAGCATGAAAGACCTGGATGCTGTAGCTGTATCTGTTGGTCCGGGTTCTTATACCGGCTTGCGGGTTGGATTAGCAGCAGCCAAGGGATTTTGTTATGCTTTACATATTCCATTGATCACCATAAACAGTCTTACGATCATTGCTTTTGCTGTAAAAGATGAGGCTATTGATATGATCTGCCCGTTGATCGATGCCCGTCGTATGGAAGTTTTTACTGCCATGTATGATAAAAACCTGCGGGAAAAAGTTTCTCCGCATACAATGGTAGTGGATGAAAAAAGTTTTGCTTCTTTTCTTTTACAAGGCAAGGTTCTTTTTTGTGGCAACGGGATCAAGAAATTGCAGCCCCTTATTTCAAACAACAATGCACTTTTCAGCAATACAATGGCAGACGCCTCCCATCTTGCCCGGTTGTCATTTCATGGCTATAATAACAAAGAATTTGCCGACCTGGCTTATGCGGAACCCTTGTATATAAAGGAATTCTATTCTCCAGCACAAGGAGTTGATTAAATAGCCTGTTCTTAACAATTAATATTTCAAAAAACAGCCAGGCAGGGTTAATTTTACTTTTCGGTTTTAATCGATCTACTATGAACAACTATTCCCTGATATTAAACGCTGACCCCGTAAACGGCAATCCCGTTAAAGTTGATCTCCTGGTTACAAAAAAAGCCGCGCTGGTTCTCCGGGCTCTCAATCATAAACTGCGGCAGCAGATCTTGCGACTGATCGATGAACACGGAAAAATGACGGTAACTCAACTTTACCTGAAACTAAGGCTGGAGCAATCAGTTGCTTCGCAGCATTTGGCCATTTTACGCAAGGCGGCGCTTGTTAAAACCGCCAGGGATGGTAAATTCATCTACTATTCTATAAATGCAGAACGACTGGAAGAGATCAACGAATTTGCAAAAAACCTGTTGAAATAGCTGAATTTTACGATTTAAGTAATTGTTCGTCCGGCCCCGGGACATTTTTATTTCTAATGCGGTAAATTTGCAATTCAAACATTCCGGTTATGTTCATTAAACAACTATATACAGGATGCCTGAGTGAGGCTGCTTATTACATTGAGAGTAATGGTGAAGCAGCAGTGATCGATCCCTTGCGGGATATTGATGCCTATCTTGAACTGGCCAACCAAAGAAAGACCCGTATCAAATACATTTTTGAAACGCATTTTCATGCAGACTTTGTAAGCGGCCACCTTGACCTGGCACAGGCAACCGGCGCACCGATCGTTTATGGGCCCGGTACTGAAACAAAATTTCCCGTTCATATTGCCAAAGACAGGGAAACATTTAAAATCGGTGATCTTACTATTGAAGTATTGCACACACCCGGTCATACATTGGAGTCAAGCTGTTATTTATTAAAAGACTCAACCGGGAAGAATCATTGTGTCTTCACCGGGGATACATTATTTGTTGGTGATGTTGGTCGTCCTGACCTGGCACAAAAAAGTAATGAGGTCACCATGAATGACCTGGCGGGAATGATGTATGAGAGTATTCATTCAAAACTATTTCCCCTGGAAGATGATGTTATTGTTTACCCCGCACATGGTCCCGGTAGTTCCTGCGGAAAAAATCTAGGCCCCAACACGCATAGCACGATCGGTGAAGAAAAACAATTGAACTATGCGATGAAAGCAGCGACGAAAGAAGAATTCATAAAAGAAGTTACCGATGGTATTGCAGCGCCACCATTATATTTTCCTATCAATGCAAAAATAAACAAGGAAGGATATGACAGTCTTGATGAGGTTTTGGTAAACGGAATGAAAGCATTGTCAGTTGAAGCATTTAAAAAATCAATGACTGAAGATGCTGTCGTTTTAGATACCAGGAATGCAACCCTGTTTACACAAGGCTTTGTTCCCGGTTCAATCGGCATTGGCCTGGAGGGTCGTTTTGCCGAATGGGCCGGCAGCCTGTTACCATTTGATGCACCGGTACTGCTGGTAACCGAACCAGGGAAAGAAAAAGAAACTATTGTGCGACTGGCAAGGGTTGGGTTTGATAAAGTGAAAGGATATTTAAGCGGTGGCTTTGAGGCATGGAAAAATGCGGGTGAAGAAATTGACCTGGTCATTGATGTTGAAGCCGATGAACTGATGATGGATATTCCCCATGATAAAAACCTGCTGGTGGTGGATGTGCGGCGGGAAACAGAATTTGCAGATGGCCATTTAAAAGATGCCGTAAACCTCCCGCTGATTGATATGAATGACCCCGCAACGATGGCTGATTTTGAAGATCACCAGAATTTGTATGTGCATTGCGGCGGAGGTTACCGCAGTGTTATTGCTGCTTCCTTATTAAAAAGACAGGGCTTTCATAATTTAAGAAATGTTTTGGGTGGGTGGGATAAAATCAAAGTACAGGAAAAAGCAGAGATCGTAAAAGAGACAAGTGTGTTAAATTAATTTGCCAGCGATCATATCTTACTCTTGATCCACGCATCCAGCTCAGGAGAACTTTCCGTACTGATGATCACAGCATATCTTGGTTCCTTACCGTTGTGCACAGCAACATGCCATAACCTTTGAGAATCCACTACAAAATGTGCTCCCTTGGGCATCGGCACTCTTGCTTCAGATTCTTTAATGGGTAAATTATTCTCATCACTATCATAGAGCAGCATATAGCTGTCGGGGTTATCAGTAAGTTCGATCCACATCCTCACCACCCATCCCTCATCTTCCGGATTCAAACGGTTATTATCATCGCGGTGAACAGAACGAATGGCCTGATCATGGGTTTGGGGTTCCAATCTGATCACTCTCACTCTTCCAAAGTTGGCGGGAATGGATTTGATATATGCCATCAGGTTGGGACATAATTCCGCATTGGGCGTAAAGATGGCATCCTTATCTGTTTTGCCATTTTCCCAAAATCCTTTGCACTCATTAGTCCCATCGCAGGAAGCCAATGGAGCAAAGTTGGTATCGCCGCCACTTTTCCAGTCCATATAGGTCAGGTTCTCCCATTCCGCTGGCGGGATATTGGAGATATCCAATGTCTTCAAGATCACATATCCTTTTTCTTTCATCACCGGCATGCGGTAGTGAGGGGACTGCAAGGGAATTTTTACAGACCAGTGTTCGGAATGAGGCCAGAAGATCGTGGGGGTTGGGGATGACATAAATATTGAATTAGGTTTGAGAATTATTGCGAAGTGCTAAAGTAGGAAATATAAGAGAAACCGGGATTGACTTCTACTGTTAAAAAAACAGTTTATTAAATTTTTACAATACCATTTTTAATAGCATATAAAACCAACCCAACCCGGCTTTTGATACTTAGTTTTTCAAAGAGTGCATCCCGATAACCGTCAATAGTGCGGGGACTCAGGTGCATTTGTTCGGCAATTTCTTTATAAGTCATTTCCGTAGCGGCCAGTTTCAGGAATTCGCTTTCTCTTTCGCTCAGGCCGTCTTCAACTGCTTTTCCATCCTCATCCATAATAGTGCGCATCAGGCGGCCGGTCACCATTTCAGAATAATAAAAGCCTTTTGATGCAAGTGATTCGATGGCCGCTTTCAGTTCAGAAGGATGAGAGTCTTTCAATATATAACCTCTTGCGCCGTTCTTCAGCATTTTAATGATAGCTTCTTCATCATCATACATACTCAACGCCAGCACTTTTATTTCCGGGTAATTGGTTTTTATCCAGGCAGCTGTTGCATAACCATCCATTACCGGCATATTGATGTCAAGCAGAACAATAGCTGGCTCGGTTCCTGTCTTTATCTTTTCTGTAAATTCTTTCCCGTTATCCGCTTCAAACAATACCGGATAGCCTGATTCTTTCAGCATACCGGCAAGGCCGTTACGGAGTAACACATGATCATCCACTAAGGCAATGCTTTTTGTTTCTGTTGTCATTTATTATTTTGTTGATAGTTTGCAAAAGGTAAAATAATTTTCACAAAGGTTCCTTCGCCAGCCATGCTGTTCATACTGAAATCGGCGCCGATCAGTTTGGCGCGGTTCTGCATATTGCGGAGACCGAGGCCAAATCCGGTTTCTCCTTCCTGGTTTATGGGGGAAAGATCAAAGCCCTTACCATCATCTGCGATCTGCAATTCCAGGTCTTTATCTGTATAAGTTGCCGATACTTTCACTGTTTTAGCTCCTGCATGTTTGATAATATTATGCAATGCTTCCTGCACAATGCGGAAAAGGATGAGTTCTTTTTGAGGTTCCAATTTTTTCTTAACACCCGTACTATTAAACTCTGTTTTAAGAAAATCTGTTTTTTTTATCATCTCCAGTTCGGATTCAATGGCTCTTACCAGGCCAATGGCAGTAATATTATCTGTATTAAAACTTTTTGACAGATCTCTCAGGTCATTAATGGCTTTACTTACCTGGCTGAGTGTGTTATCGATCTTACCCTGCAATTGTTCCGTTTTTGCAACATCCATAGTATTCAGGTTCAGTTTGGCCAGGCTGAGTACCTGCCCAACGTTATCATGAATTTCCTGGGAAATGTTTTTAAGGGTTTGTTCCTGGATCTCGAGTTGGGTGCGGAGAAGGGTTTCCTGAAATTCAACCTTTAACTGTCCCTGTTCAAGTATATTCCTTGTTTTCCTCCTCATATACGAGAGCAGAAAAAAAATAACAAACCCCGCAAGAACAAGAAAAGCTATTGTTCCACCAAAAATTATTTGTTTAAGGCTTTCTGAGGCTTCTTCTCCGTGCATAGTATTGAAATTGAAATGCAGCTATAAAGCACCCATATCAATTTGCTATTTATAGATGCAAATATTTGTCTTGTTAAATCAAGATGATTTCTAATTAAATAATCAGAAAACAATGTGTAAAAAAATTCTCCCGCATTAAACAAAAAAACACCTGTTGTTAGCCAAAACATTGGCTCTTTAATTAGATTAGTTTGAACATTTGTCGATTGCAACTCCATAAAATACATACAACAAAACACTAACATGCAAAAACTTCCGATTTTAAGAATATTTGTACTAAATCTCTCAAACCCCTGGATGAAAAGAATATTACTTATTGCAAAAACGGAAAAGGAAATCAGAAAGAAAATTGAGATTTGTAAAAATAATTTTCTTGTATAATGCAGATAAAAAAGAAACCCATAAAATAAATACTCTATTGGAATCGAAATATTATACAACCATGCATTGGGTTCATGCAACTCTTTTCTCAGGTACCGACCATATAATTCCACCCCGACTATAAAACTCATAAAAGGAAGTAACCAGCATAATTTTGTACTCTTAATTTTATACCAAAAAACTATGCTGGTTAGCAATGCGCCTATTTCAAAGAATATATGAGCTGGAAGCGGAAACATTTTTATTTATAGATTGTGTTACGTTCGCTGCACCTATCCGGACAAAGTTCGCCATGGTTTCTAGCCGAGAGAGACAAAAACCCTCCCAATAAGCTCATATCCCTATGAGCCATTGAATTAAACGTGTTTAAATTACCCGTTGTATCAATTGTACCTACTATAAAAAAAGTTTCTTTGCCACTAGTAGTTGGACCTGTTCCCAAATTGTCAAATGGATACGATCCAAAAACAAAGCGAGCCCCGGTCTTTGACTTATAAAGTGTTTGATAATGAATTAGAGAGTCTGCAAATATTTTCAAACTATCAGCGGGAATTAGAATACTTTTTGCTTCAAGCCCCCCCCTTATTTCAGCGCCGAAGGTTAGTTGAATTTCATTAATTTTTCTTGCATGATTATCAAACATTGTCTTTGCATCAGTATTACTAATTGGGTCTAAAAATTTAGCTCCGTTAAAATAATTTTTTAAAAAAGTTTCAATTAGCTGACTTTTTGTACTTTTTACATTAAACTTTTCTGCGTTTAAAAAATTAAGCCCTCCCTCTCCTTGGTCACTATTTTTTAATTCATGAACTACTTTTTTAACAAGCTTTTTTTGATCATTGCTAAGACCCTTCAAAGTCTTATCGCAACTTTGCAAAAAAACCATTGAGATGCATGCTAGAAATAATCCAGCAAAAAATTTTGCCTTGCGTTTCATATAATAAAGTTTTAGGTGAAAGAATAAATTAAATTACCACACAAATATCACATCTCCAATTTCTGTTTCAAAGAGTTATTAGGCCTGTTCTCCAGGGTGTTTTCACCTGCAAAAATCAGGTCAATACAACCTTGTTTACGGCTATGTAGTTTTTGAATCTTGCGGTTCTAAAACTATTTATTATGAAAAAATCATTCTTCCTGTTTATTTGTGTAATCACAATTACTTTCTCTTTCACGTCCTGCGAAAAGGTATTCCCCAAAAAAGGATGTACTGATTCCAAGGCCCTCAATCATGAATCCGAAGCAGACACGGATGACGGATCTTGTCAGTACTCATCCGTAATATTTTACATGTCTGTTATCAATCCTGCCCGGCCTGTCACCGTTTCAGTTAATGGCAGTACCGCGGGTATTATTACCGCTCAATACCCCTCCGGCCCGGGTAACTGCAGTGCACCGGGTTGTGCAATCTTCAAGTTTAAAGATGGTCAAAAATTAGATTGGGTAGCTACTGAGCCTGGCGGGTTAATTTGGACAGGTACCATTGAACCCAATTCATTTTCCGATTGCATTAAAGTAAGAGTTTACTGATAAATCAATAGTTATGAAACATATTACTCTCCTATTCATTACGGCAATAATTCTTGTTTTAACTCAAAAAAGTCATGCGCAAAGCGGGTGGCAACAAAACAGTTATTACTCCGAAGAAGGCCAGTCAGATATTATTTACGGACCCTGTTATTCTGTGTTAGCCGGGTACGACTATTACGGAAGGCCTGTTTACAACTGGTTCCAAAAATGCCAGCAAAGAAACTGGCATTCCTGGTACGGAAGAAGAGGAGGATATTTTTGGATGTGCAATGGCTACAATTGCTCCTGGGATTACAAATATGAAGAAAGAACCTGGTGGTATTTTACCTGGTATAATTTTACCAGGCCCTGTTGATCATCTTCTAATAAATTTTTATCTTATTATCTCATCCTGGAAAAAGAGCCGGAATAAGATTATTATGGCTCTTTTTCTTTTCCACAAAAATTTGAGATACTTTTTTGAATAAAACTCTTACCTTCTTTCATCCCCAGTCTCCGCTTTTCATACCTTTCCTTTTTTCCCAACAAAAAGTTAACGACCCCATTTTTTCACCATTCGTCAGGAAATTGTCACCCTTCAGATAAATCACTGCTGCCGGGCCGTGATCAGCTATTATCTTCGAAATACGAAAGACTTAGTAATAATCCTTAGCCGGTAACATTTGCTATTTGTTTTTCGTCAAATAACCGCTGTTAAAAGTATAGTCATGAAAATCAAAACCAATTTAGTATTGGGAGCAGCATTACTCCTGAACCTCTGTAGTTATGCCCAGGCTCCTGCTACTGCTGAACACAAGCAATTAGCAGCAAAAAGAACAGCTGAGCCAATAAAAATTGACGGAAAGCTTGATGAAACTGCCTGGAAAGATGCTTCTTCTGCAGCCGGCTATACAGAATTACGACCCACTCCTTTCCGGAAAGAGGAAGAGGCCAACAGAACAGAAGTCTTCTTCCTTTATGATGACGGTGGTATTTATGTAGGTGGTTATTGCCATGAAAAATCAAAAGACAGTATTTCCACTGAATTGAATGGACGGGATGGATTTGGCAATAATGATTGGCTGGGAGTTGTATTTGATACCTATGACGACAAGATCAACGGGTTTGAATACTTTACGACACCATTGGGCGAGCAGATGGATGCCAAGATCTCAAACAGCGGCAACGAAGATTTTAGCTGGAATGCTGTTTGGAAAAGCGCTGCCGTGATACACAATGATGGATGGTCGTTTGAAATGTTCATTCCTCTTTCTGCCATACGCTTTAGTAAAAAACCTACTCAGAACTGGGGCCTTAATATCATGCGGCGCAGGCAAAAAACAAGTCAGCAGGTTTTTTGGAATACACTTAATCCCAATGTTAACGGTTTTCTTACACAGAATGGTCTTTGGATCGGTCTTGAAAATATCAAACCGCCATTGCGATTACAATTCTCTCCCTATTTCTCTACTTATATTAATCATACTCCTAATCCCCAGGCGGGCAAGAAGGAGTGGAGCTCCTCGGTGAACGGCGGAATGGATGTAAAGTATGGGATCAACCAGGCTTTTACACTGGATATGACGCTGATCCCTGATTTTGGGCAGGTGAAAAGCGATAACCTTGTTTTTAATCTAACCCCATTTGAACAAAAATACTCGGAGAACAGGCCTTTCTTTACAGAAGGTACTGAACTGTTCAGCAAAGGAAATTTATTTTATGCAAGAAGGATAGGTGTCGGTGCTTTGTTCAGCCATTCTACCAGCGAATATGCTACGACCAATGAAATAGTTGTAAAAGAAGCGCCGGAACATTCAAAATTGATCAATGCCACAAAGGTTTCCGGGAGAACGGAAAAGGGATTAGGTATCGGTATCTTAAATGCTGTTACCAATAATCGTTATGCAACTCTTGAAGATATAAGTACAAAAACACAACGTAAGGTACTCATCGAACCGCTGACCAATTATAATATATTAGTGTTTAACCAATCGATGAAACATAATTCAAGTGTAAGCCTCGTGAATACAAATGTCTGGAGAAGCGGTCATGATTATGATGCAAACGTTACAGCAGGGCTGTTTGATTTTAATGATAAGAAGAACATGTGGAATGTTGGCGGAAAAATTGCCAATAGCCGGCTAATCGGTTACTTGCCAGGTGACAAAACATTGAGTGGCTATAGCCATAGTTTATATTTTGGTAAAACAAGCGGGCGTTTTAATTTCAATTTCAACCAGGACCTTATGAATGATAAATTCAATAACCGTGACCTGGGTTATATGAGTTATAATAACACGCTTGATCATTATCTCTGGATCGGTTATCGCTGGACCAAGCCCGGCAAATTTTACAATAACATTTACCTGAACTTCAATGTGAATTATTCAAGACAGCTAAAGCCTTCCATGTACAGGAATGCTAATATTAATGCGAATGTGAACGGCCAGCTGAAAAACCGCTGGTATGTCGGGGCATTGGTAGGATTTGAACCTCATTACAATGATTTCTTCGAGGCGCATGAAGAAGGCAGGATATTCAAAGGATGGTCAGATTATTTTGTGGATGGCTGGTTTGAGACCAATAATTCAAAGAAATACAGCTTTTACAGCGAATTGCTTTATGTAAAAAGAACTTTGTTTAACAGTGAACGATACCAGCTCAATATGAATCACCGCTATCGTTTCAGCAAAAAACTCTCTGTGAGTTATGGAATGAATCTTTCGCCGCAAAATAATAATGTAGGCTATGTCGGAAGAATGGGAACTGATATCGTATTTGGAATGCGGGATATTCAGAATGTTGAGAATTTTCTGAACCTTAAATACAGCTTTAACGACAAGATGAATATCAACATCCGTGTCCGTCACTACTGGATCAAAGGTGAATACCATAAGTATTTCCTCCTGTTACAGGATGGGCACCTGCAAGAGATCAGTACGTATCCCGGTAATGCTGATTTTAATGTTAATTTCTTTAATGTGGATGCCGGTTATAGCTGGCAATTTGCGCCGGGTAGTTTTATTACCCTGGTATGGAAAAATCAAGCTCAAAATTATTTGATGGCAGATGGATATTTCAAGAACTTTAATAATACCATGAAAGCTGATGACGATAACAACTTATCTCTTAAAGTGATCTATTTCCTCGATTACCTGCAGATTAAAAATCTTAAAAAGAAAGAAAAAAAATAACGCTGCATAAAAAAACCTCACCAACCAGTGAGGCTTTTTTATTTATTTAAGATATCCCCGTATTCAGGTTTCCATTCATATTTCCAACGACGATGGCTCCAGAGCCACATGTCGGGATATTTTTTAATCACCTCTTCAAGATACACTACAAATTTTTGGGTAAGTTCCTGTTCTGTCGTGGTATCCGTTATTTCAACCGCAGGAGAAAAAACGGCTTCATAATATCCACGACGGGGTTTATGTATAAAAGCAAAGACAACGGCAGTTTTATTCAGTAAGGCCGCCCGCGCAGGACCTTTTAAAAATGGAGTTGGCACCCCAAAAAAATCAAACCACCAGGCATTCGCCGGGTGCCCGGGATTCTGGTCGGCCACCAACCCGATCAGGTATTGCGTATTGCGATAAGGAATAAAATCTTCTTTCATATGCGTGGCCCTTAAAAATACGGCGCCATTGCGGGTACGTATCTTGTAAAATAACCGTTCCATTATTTTATTGGCCAATGGCATATACACAGCCAATAATTTGTAAACTGTTTTTTTCGTCATCACCAGGTTGCCCCATTCCCAGTTAAAATTATGCCCCACATGTACCTGCAGACTTTTACCGGTTGAATGAATAGCATTGATGAGATCCCAATTGGCGATGAATCTTTTTTCAAGGACCTTTTCGGATACGGAGAGCATCTTGAGGGTCTCGATGAACATATCGATCAGGTTGTGATAGAATTGTTTGGCGATCTGCTTTCTTTCTTTTTCAGTTTTTTCCGGGAAAGCGACCAGGAGGTTTTTCATCACCACATCTTTCCGGTATTTAAAAACATAAAATGCAAGACCGTAAATACAATCTGATAAAACATAGAGCAACCTCAACGGAAGCAGGGATAGAAGCCAGAGAGATCCGTAAACGATGTAATACATGTTGGGCAAAGATAGAAACTACAAAACGATGTTTTGAACAAGGTTGCTCTTGCCCGGGTAGTCTGTATTAAAATGCAGGCCACGGCTTTCCTTGCGGAAACTGGCTCCTTTTACAATTAAATAACCAACAGTGATCATATTCCGGAGTTCCAGCAGTTGTGGCGAAAGGGTACTGCTTTCATACAACTGTTCTGTTTCCTCCCACAATAAGTCAAGGCGGCGCATAGCTCTTTGCAAACGAACATCGTTACGAACAATACCTACATAATCACTCATGATGAGTTGAAGTTCTTTAAGACTTTGGGTGATCAATATCATTTCTTTGGGTTCGGTAGTGCCTTTTGCATTCCAGTCGGGAACAGCCCCCCTAAATCCCCCGCCTGGGGGGACTGTAGAGTCTTTTAATTCTTTAGTGTTCTTACTGGTATCGGAGTCTAAAGCCCCTCCTTGCGAGGGGTTTGGGGAGGCTACGCTATCCATAAAACACCTGTGGGCAAATACCATTGCTTCCAAAAGAGAATTACTTGCCAACCGGTTGGCGCCATGCAGACCTGTTGATGCACATTCGCCGCAGGCATATAAATTCCGAATCGAACTTCTTCCCCATTCATCGGTTTTTATCCCGCCGCAACTATAATGAGCCGCCGGTGCTACCGGTATCATGTTCTTAGTAATATCAATACCGATGGATAAACATTTTTCATAAATGTTCGGGAAATGTTCTGTGAATTTTTCTTTGCTGAAGTGGCGGCAATCCAACCATACATGTTCCGTACCGGTTCGTTTCATTTCATTATCGATGGCCCTTGCCACAATATCCCTTGGAGCCAGGTCTTTTCTTGGATCATACTTCTCCATAAAAGCCTCTCCTTTATTATTTCTTAAAATCCCTCCATCACCACGAACAGCTTCCGTAATTAAAAAAGATTGTCCCCTTACTCCCGGTTCATACAAAGCGGTTGGATGAAACTGGATAAACTCCATATTCTCAATTCTTCCTTTGGCCCGGTAAACCATTGCCACTCCATCGCCGGTTGCAATGGATGGGTTTGTCGTTGTTCTGTATACCTGCCCGTTCCCTCCGGTTGCTAATAAAATTATTTTGGAAAGGATCTTTTCGATCTTGTTGGTTTGCTGGTTCAGCACATATACGCCATAACATTCCACATCCGGAGTTGCTTTGGAAACAAGATAGCCGAGATGATGCTGGGTGATGATATCAACAACAAAACAATGTTTGATGAACTCAATATTCTTTTGTTTGGATACGGCATCGATCAAAGCCCTTTCCATTTCTTTACCGGTTACATCTTTATGGTGAAGGATGCGAAACTCCGAATGACCGCCTTCTTTTCCTCTTTTATAATCACCATCATTCTCCTTATCAAACCGGGCACCCCATTCAATAATTTCCTGTACTCTTTCCGGGCCTTCTTTTACCACGATCTCCACCACTTTTTCATTGCATAAGCCATCACCGGCGATCAAAGTATCTTCAATATGTTTTTCAAAGCTGTCATTCTCCAGGTCGTTTACTACTGCAATGCCTCCCTGTGCATACTTGGTATTGGTTTCATCAGCGCTGGCTTTGGTCATCACCAGCACTTTCCTGTCAGGGAATTGATGCGCTGCTTTGAGGGCATATGTTAGTCCCGCAATACCTGAACCTATTACTAAAAAATCTGTTTGTTGCATGTTTATTTTCTTGCGAGGCGAAGCCGAAGCAATCTCCTCCTGTTTAATTTATTATTTACCCGGCTATAGTTCCCTGATCATCGTCCCTTGCGTCGCACTCTTGTACTGTATATCGCTACTCAGCAAAATATACCGCCCCTCCGGGGCTCTGAAATATTTTCTTCATCTATTCCCACGGATAAATCCGTGGGCTACCAATATTTCGCTCCTACGGGATCTACCACTTTCTCATTCCTTATTCCTTATTTCTTATTCTTTATTCCCTATTTGCTCCACGAATATACTTCACCGCTCCTTCCACAATAAAAAGCTGGGCCAATCCATACGTCAGCATAATTAAAATTCCGGCTGCTTCAAAAGATTGATAAAATTTATTAATGGCAAGCACCGAATCTGAAACAACAAATAATAATGCCCCAAACATCATCCATTTGCCTGCTGCATTATTTTTGATAAACAACATATGCATGGCCAGCATGAACATAAAACTGATAACAATGCCATAAACCAGTACCGGGATCTTCATCTCTGCCAGGTAAGGAGACAGGAAGTTGATGAGTATTGCATAATAGATCACTACAACCACGAGCAACCATGGGTTACCCTTTACTCTTTCCCCTACCCTGACAAAATGAAAGAAAACAATATAAAATATATGTGCTAAGAGAAAAGAAGATAAACCCAGTAAAAAGAACATTTTATCTTTTGGCTCAAACATCAGCAGCACATCACCGGCCCAGGAGAAAAACAAAGCCAGCAAGATCCATTTCTTCAGATTTGTTGCAACCCTGCTTGTTTGTGAAATAAAATAAACGGCAAGAACTGCTATAAGTAATGGTTTGAAATAATATTCTAACTGGCCGTTGTTGAATTGCCTGTCTGCAAGGTTAGCAGCAAGAATAGCCAGGAAGAGGATCAGCCAAAAATATTTTTTCATGCCGTTGATTTAAAGTTCCACCCAGGCATCACTCTCTTTTATTAAATTAATTAATTCCTCTACCGCCACTTCACTGTTCACATTTCGTTTCACCACTTCTTTGCCTCTATATAAAGTGATCTTGCCCGGGCCACTGCCTACATAGCCAAAATCAGCATCGGCCATTTCACCGGGGCCGTTCACAATACAACCCATGATGGCGATCTTCACTCCTTTTAAATGGTTGGTAACAGCCCGGATCTTTGCCGTGGTCTCCTGCAGGTCAAATAATGTGCGGCCGCAACTGGGACAACTGATATATTCTGTTTTGGAGATCCTTGTTCTTGTTGCCTGGAGAATACCAAAAGCCACCGAGTTTAAGAGTTTTGTTTGCGGGGGAATGGCGGGATTTCCAAAATGATGTCCAAGACAAATACCATCGCCCAATCCATCCAGCAACAACCCGCCGGTTTCTACAGCATAATGAATTAAACTTTCTTCAGTAGTGATATGGTTACTATCACAAATCATAACCACCGGGTTTTTATTTTCCCTGTTCATCAGTTCGATAAACATCCGGCGAATGGATTGCATAGCATTTTTATTCGTTGAGCTAAGGCAGATAACCACGGTTGGGTCATTGATCAGCTCCTGTTCGAATGTTTCAGGACTATTACTAAAACAATCCACCATTACAAAGTTTAACCTTTCACTTTTTCTTTCTGCTTTTGCATAATGCATATCACTGAAGATGGGGAAATACTTCGATTTATCTGTAGCTGACACCCATATATCCGGGTCAACAATTACTTTTAATGTACCGGGCAATTCAAACCCTAATAGTTGCTTTCCTGTAAAAAGAAAATCTGTTGCCGCATCGCTGATACTCCACTTGTCCGTTGCATCATCATATGTATAACCAATATTCACCAGGTCCCTAGGAGTGATCTTTTTGATCTTACTGAGATCCGCAATTACAACCGGCACATGTTTGCCCCCAATATTATCTACCGTAAATGTTTCTCGCCTTTTATACTCAAAAGGAGAATAAGGCATTTTTTCTAGGGCGGGCACCAACTCACGACTAACGACTAATGACTCCCGACTCTCATATCGTTTCACCAGGTCCTTACAAACCGGTATCTCAAACTCGGGATCTTCTGTCAATGACACACGGATCGTATCACCGAGGCCATCTTCCAAAAGTGTTCCGATACCAACAGCGCTTTTTATTCTTCCATCTTCACCATCACCGGCTTCTGTTACACCCAAATGCAAAGGATAACATTCCCCAAATTCATCAAACATTGTTTTCACCAATAAACGGTATGCCTGCACCATCACTTGCGGGTTACTGCTTTTCATGCTCAGCACGATATTGTGATAAGTTTCTGCCCTGGCGATCCGCAAAAATTCCATCGCACTTTCCACCATGCCTGTCGGCGTGTCGCCATAGCGGCTCATAATGCGGTCACTCAGCGAACCATGGTTGGTGCCAATGCGCATCGCTGTGCCATATTCTTTACAAATTTTTACCAGCGGCGTGAACCGGTTCCGGATACGATCGATCTCTTCCGCATATTCAGCATCCGTGTATTCGATCTGCTCAAATTTTTTCTTGTCAACATAGTTGCCGGGGTTCACTCTTACTTTCTCAACGATCCTCGCCGCTATCTCAGCAGCATTGGGAGTAAAATGTATATCGGCTACCAGTGGCGTAGTGTACCCTCTTTTCCTCAATTCATTTTTTATGTTGAGTAGATTCTCCGCTTCATTTTTTGAAGGAGCCGTAATGCGGACCAGTTCGGAACCGGCTTCAATGCAACGGATACTTTGTTCGACTGTAGCGATTGTATCCATGGTATCAGTAGTGGTCATCGTCTGCACCCGGATGGGATGAAAATTCCCGAGCAGCAGGTCGCCGACCTTTACTTCTCTTGTTTTAAGACGTTTGTATTGAGTGAGTGATTCGCAGTACAATTGCATGAGTAAATGTGAAAAATGTGAAAATTAGTTACCGTGCAAATTTACACATTCTCACATTTCCCACATTTTCACATTGGCTTTACCAATCTTTCGTTTGGTTGCCCCCCGATTTCGACTTTTCTTTCTGTATTCTTTGCTGCACTTCCTTTTCTTTCTGCGCCAGCAATTGCAGCCTTTGCTGTGCTTCTTTGGGACTCATTTTGGATTGGGGTTGTTTTTGTTGCTGTTGCTTCTTTTTCTTATCCTGTTCTTCTTTCTTTTTGGGCGGGTTCTTCTTTTTTAATTCCAACAAAGCTTTTTGAAGGTTCTCCCTTGCTTCTTTATCATCCGGGTTTAGCCGCAACGTGTTCTTGTATGCTTCAATGCTTTCTTCCAGTTTTTTTTGCCGGCTTAATACCGCTCCCTGGTTGTAGTAAGCTTTTGCTTTGAATTCTCCTTTCTCTGCACCCGCCATCTCAGTAAATGCTTTCACCGCTTCATCCTGTTTGTTTTGTTTATACAAGGTATTGGCAAGATTGAATTTTGCAGGGCTATTGTTCGGATCAGCCTCGATGGCTTTGCCATATTCTGATGCAGCTTTATCAAATTGTTGCTGTTTGTAAAATTCATTTCCTGCCCGGATATTCTTATCCGCATCTGAAGATTGAGCCGATAATATCCGGGAAATAAATAAAAACGCTATGGCCAGTTTTACTTTCATGCGATACTTTTTTTACGGGTCTTGCCGGCCTTGCTCCGCTGAAGCTTCAGCGAAGGCGATGCAGGCAGGCGTTCCGGAATAAATTGTTCGACCAATAAAAAAATAAACATCACTGCGGCAAACCATATGAAGTAATTCTTGAAATTCATCATCGATTCATCTCCAAAAGCTTTTCGGTCGATCTGCGATAACTGAGCCTTTAAAATGGAAACAGCTTCCTCGCTGCTTTGAAGCCGGATATAAACACCGTTGGTCACTTTGGCTATCTGCGTTAATTCTTCTTCATTTAATTTCGAGATCACTGTATTTCCCGTTTCATCTTTTTTCGCCTGGCCGGTGGCCGGATCAATAATTTCAGCA
>DATHDV010000164.1:0-13688 GCA_035318845.1 Chitinophagaceae bacterium | reverse complement strand
GACCTTGTGGACCAGTTGCACCAGCAGGACCTTCAGGACCTTCCTTGGTACAACTAACGGCTAAAATTGTAATGGCTAATGCTAATAATGACAGGAGTCTGTACTTTCTCATAGCGTTTTAATTTGGCTGTTAAATTAGTTTTGGCTTTAAAAATAAGGGAATTTTCTGATTCACCAATTGGTTTTAAAGGTAAAGGAAAAAATATCAATTCATTGCAGGTTTTTTTAAAATTATTTTTATACCCCTTTTTTTGCTTTATCCAGTATATATTTGTCGCTTATCAATGAATTATTATGCGACAAAAGATCTTAGTTTTCTGCCTGTTTTTAATGGCAAACTCAATGGCAATACATGCTCAATTTGCCAAAGGAGATAAGATGGCAGGCGCTTCTATCGCCAGCATTTTTTTTAATTCTGGCAACACAGATATTTCAACAGCCTCTATCGGAGATGTTACGTCAAAAATTACCAGTTACGGGGTTAGCATTACACCCCAGATCGGGTGGTTTGTTTCCGACAAAATAGTTATTGGCGCAACACTTAATATTAATCCCAATGGACAAAAAACCACTTACGAGGAAAATGGCAGCACTTACCAAAGCGATAAATCCAATGGTTTTAATATCGGTTTTGGTGGCTTTCTGAGAAGTTATTTTTCCGGCAAAGCTGCCTGGATGCCTTTTGGTCAGGCAAGTCTGAACGGGGGAATAAGCAACCTGAAAACGGATGGTTTCTTTTATTACAAAGGAGGTATCCCCTATTATAAATATACCTACTCAGGAAATTCTTCCGGTGGCAGTTTTGTTAATGCTGCCTTAGATCTTGGATTGACTAAAATGTTTGGTGATAATGCAGGCCTTGATCTTTTTATTGGATATAATTTTGCATACAATAAAACGACTTTTAAAAGGACCACCCTTTATTACCTCAGCGCCTCAGATGTGAATCCTTCTACAGGAAAAAATGAGACCACGAACAAATTCACCAATCATGGATTTGTTTTAGGGTTAGGGTTCCAGGTTTTTCTCCGTGGGAAAAAGAAATAAAAACTTCTTCAAAAATAAAATCCCTGTTCAAATGAACAGGGATTCTTTTATAAAACCGATCATTTATTTATTCATCATCTGTTTTGCTTCGATGCTTAAAGTAGCATGTGGCACTGCTCTTAATCTTGCTTTGTCGATCAACTTGCCGGTAACCCTGCAAATCCCGTAGGTTTTATTTTCAATCCGCATCATGGCTTTTTCAAGGTGATCAATGAAAGTGATCTGGCGGCTTGCCATCTGGCTTAATTGTTCTCTTTCCATACTTACACTTCCATCTTCCATGGTCATGTAACGGGCCTCATCCATATCACCACCTTCGTCTTTACGGGTTATTAATCCCTGCAGGTAAGCCAGTTCTTTTTTGGCAGCATCCAGTTTTTTCTGGATGATCTCCCTGAATTCATTTAAGTCATTATCAGAATATCTCTGGGTAGGACCCGTTGAAGGTTGATACATGCTGGCATCCAGAACAGACTTGGTGAATTCCGGCTCATACTTCACAGAGGTTTTCGTAGTGGTCTTTGGGATCACCATTTTCAAAGGTTTGGGTGGTTCTTTTTTAATAACAGGTTTTACTTTGGGTTTAATTGATACCAATGATTTGGGGTCAATCGTTCCTGGTTTTTTTACAACTGCTTTTGGAGGTTCTGGTACGACCACCGCTTTAACTGCAGGTTTTGCTGTTGCTACTGCATTTCCTCCCGCCGGACGGGTTGGTTTTGCAGCTGCTTTCTGAGCCGGCTTAGCGGCAGATTTTGCAACAGGTTTTGTAACTTTTTTTGATGTCGTTTTCACTGCCTTGCGTGAGGCAGGTTTAGGTGTAGATTTTTTCACAGATTTTTTTGCTGCTGGTTTTTTAGCAGCGGTTTTTTTTATGGGTTTGCCGGCCTTCTTTGGGGCCTTTTTTTTCTTACTTGCCATAACTTACCCTTTTTTTAAAACAATGACTGTTAATGGAATATCATTCACTTCTATTTCGGTCCCTCCCTGAAGTTCAGGCAGAATTTCAAGTTTGTCTGCCAGAATTTCGGCGCAAATATAGGTTTTATACTTAGTCAACGAGTCTTTTAATCCATCGGTCACTGAGACTTTAACTTCTACCCTGTCCGTCAGTTCAAATCCGCTGTCTTTGCGGATCTTCTGGATACGGTTGACAAATTCCCGGGCATTCCCTTCGGCTTCCAGTTCGGGTGTCACAGTAACATCAAGGGCAACGGTCAAACTGCCTTTATTGGCCACCGTCCAGCCCGGAATATCCTCGCTGCTTATTTCAACTTCTGCAATCTGTAATATTACGGGTTCGCCATCTATTGACAAATTATATTGGCCTTCTTTTTCCAGCATGGCAATGTCTTCCAGGGTGAACTGCGCCAATGCAGATGCGACCGCCTTCATCTTAGGTCCCAGTTTCTTACCCAGTGCCACGAAGTTGGGTTTGATCTTTTTACTGATAAATGTGTTGTCGGGATTCAAATACTCTATCTCTTTTACATTCACTTCGGCTTTTATCAGGTCTTCCACTTTTTGCAATTGTTCTTTCATGGAAGCGCTTAATACGGGCATTAATACTTTCTGTAATGGCTGACGAACCTTCAGGTTTGCTTTTTTGCGAAGCGATAATACCAAAGAAGAAGCATCCTGCGCCAGTTGCATTCTTTCTTCCAATGATTCATCAATAACCGATTCGTTGGCCACAGGAAAATCTACATGATGAACAGACTCTGCCTTGAAGCGTTTCGTTATTGCATTGAGGTTTTGGAAAACAACATCACTGAAGAACGGGGATATCGGCGCTATTAATCTTGTTACAGATTCCAGGCATTCATACAATGTTTGATAAGCACAGATCTTATCCTGTTCATATTCTCCTTTCCAGAAACGACGGCGGCAAAGACGAACATACCAATTGCTCAGGTGTTCATCCACAAAGTCTTCGATCACACGACCCGCCTGTGTTGGTTCGTAGTCGTCCATGTATTCATTTACTTTCTTTACTACAGTATTGAGCGAGGAAAGTATCCAGCGATCGATCTCCGGTCGTTGCGCCAATGGGATATATTCTTCTTTGAATGAAAACCCATCTACGTTGGCATACAGGGCAAAAAACTGGTAGGTATTATATAGTGTACCAAAGAATTTTCTTTGAACTTCTTTGATACCATCAAGGTCAAACTTCATATTATCCCAGGGCGATGCGTTGGTAACGAGGTACCATCTTGTTGCATCGGCGCCAAAGGTTTCAATCGTTTTGAACGGATCAACCACATTGCCCAAACGTTTGCTCATCTTATTACCATTCTTATCCAATACCAATCCGTTTGACACGCAGGTTTTATATGCAACGCCTGCCCCCCCACCCCCCGAAGGGGGGATTTTCGAAGTCCATGCCGGAACATCTTTCATTACTTCTTCGAGACTTTCCTGTATCATACAACTGATGGCATGAAGTGTATAAAACCAACCCCTTGTCTGATCTACGCCTTCGGCAATAAAATCGGCAGGGTAGCTTTGGGCAAATACTTCTTTATTCTCAAATGGGAAATGCCATTGGGCATAAGGCATAGCGCCGCTGTCGAACCAGACATCAATCAGGTCCGGAACCCTATAATAAATAGCTTCTCCATCTTCGTAAAGAAAAATTATCTTATCAATCCAATGTCTATGCAAATCTGCTTTTTCTAACCTCTTAGAGTCAATTTCCACGCAATAATCCTTAATTAAACTATATGTAAATTCATACTTATGTATCAATTCGGATACATTTAGTTCTTCTCTCTTTGCATAAATCATCAAATCTTCGTAGTTAATCTTATTGGCAATATTTGAGATAAGACCATGCTCAATTTCGGCATGAACCATATGTATTTGAGAGTTATATGCCTCAATTTGAGATTTAAGATTTGAATCCCCATTTAATAAATTTTCTCTAAACTTATTTATATCAAAAAAATATCCTCCGATTAATTCATCTATTGATCCAATAATTTTCAAAACCGGTGGAGTGTCTATATTGTCCTCTATATCCAGTTTCATTTTATCAATTGATAATCGCCAAACGGGTAACGGCGTTCCCCAAAATCTCGACCGACTCAAATTCCAGTCAACCATATTTTCTAACCAGTTGCCAAATCTTCCCTCACCAGTTGACTTTGGTTTCCAGTTGATGGTTTTATTTAATTCAACCATCCTTTCTTTCACTGCTGTGGTTTTGATGAACCATGCATCTAAAGGGTAATAAAGAATCGGTTTATCTGTTCTCCAGCAATGCGGGTAATTGTGTTCGTATTTTTCAACTTTAAATGCCCGGTTCTCTTTTTTTAGTTTAACGGCTATGTCGACGTTCACATCAACATATTTCGGATCGTCTTTATAATTTTTTACATAGCGATTGCTGAATTCACCCAGACCTTCAACAAATTTTCCTTGCTTATCAACCATAATTAAAATGCCGATGCCATATTTTTTCCCAACTCTAAAGTCATCGGCACCAAATGCAGGGGCGGTGTGGACAATACCTGTACCGTCTTCTGTGGTTACAAAATCACCAACCAGTACACGGAATGGTTTTGCACCGGGAGTAATTTCTTCAATTACTTTTAATGAGTTGGCTTCGAAAGGAAGTAATTGCTCGTAATGGCATTCTTCAATTTGTTTGCCTTTGAATTCAGCAAGAATTTTCCAGGGAATAACTTTTACTTTTTCATTATAGCCGTCAAAATCACCATCTTTACCTTCTTCTTTGAAATACTTACCCAGTAAAGCTTTGGCAAGAATTACATTTACAGGGATATGTAAATAAGGATTGAATGTTTTTACCAATACATAATCAATATTCGGTCCAACTGTCAATCCTAAATTCGATGGAAGCGTCCATGGTGTTGTTGTCCAGGCCAGGAAGAATACTTCGGGATTTTGAATTTTGAATTTTGAATTTTGAATTGCTTCAAAAAGAAATTCACTTTTTTCATTCCGGATCGCTTTAAACATCGCAACAGCAGAAGTATCCTTCACATCCTTATAAGTTCCCGGTTGATTTAATTCATGCGAACTCAATCCTGTTCCTGCTGCAGGTGAATAAGGCTGGATGCTTACACTTTCATAAAGCAATCCTTTTTTATACAATTCACTCAGCAACCACCAAACCGTTTCAATGTATTCGTTCTTGTAAGTGATGTAGGGATCATTCAGATCAACCCAATAACCCATTTTGCGGGTGATGTCGTCCCACTTGTCCTTATACCGCAATACTGCTTCCCGGCATTTCTTGTTATAGTCTTCAACCGATATTTTTTTGCCGATATCTTCTTTGGTAATGCCAAGTTCTTTCTCCACTCCCAATTCAATCGGCAGTCCATGTGTGTCCCAACCACCTTTTCTTTTTACCTGGAAACCTTTCATGGTCTTGTAGCGGCATACCAGGTCTTTCAATGTCCTGGAAATGACATGGTGGATGCCGGGCAAACCATTGGCGCTGGGCGGGCCTTCATAAAAAACAAATGGCGTTGCCCCTTCTCTTAAAGAAACACTTTTTTCAAAAGCCTGTTTTTGGGCCCATTCATTCAGCATTTCCTGTTCAAAAGCCGGAAGATTCAATCCTGTGAATTCTTTGTATTTGACACTCATATTAACCTCGTCCTGTCTGTTTTTTAGGTCGGCAAAGCTACGAAAACACAGGCTGGTTTAATAATAAAAAACCGCCCCGAATTCCGGGACGGTTTACAGGTCTTTCAGGATAGTATCAGAATACAGTACTGTTATTAGGTTGATAGGTATAACGGAAAGTATAGATCAACCTTACCGGTGTCGGACCGGCGAATGGTTCATAACCCACGCTGAGCAATTCCATTTTAGCATAATGACCGTCTGCTGTACGGAAAATAAAAACCTTTCCTGCTTTTGGCACAAAAGAATGGGTGCTTGGGTTGTAATCATACCAGCTTCCGTCTTTAATGGCTTTTTGTGATGAAGTGGTGTCGTATGCATAACCGGCAGACGGAGCCACTGATACATTATCATAAATACCATCCTGTAAAATGACGCCGCCATTTCCCGGACCACTGGCATTACTGTTTACTAAAAAAGTAGTAAGGCGGAGGGCAAAATCCCATTTGGTGGTTGCCGAATCGGAATTTGCTATTACAGTTGTATCCCTGAAACTAAAAAAAGTAAAGGGTGACGTGGTGCTGAAATTAACGGTGATACTTTTGGTCTTCACGGTTGTCGGCATGACTACTGTATCGTCTTTTTTACTGCAGGCTGCAAGAATTAATGTCATAAATACTGCGCCATAAATAATTCTGTTTTTCATTGTTGATCGTTTTTATGTTTATCGTGTTTGTTTACAAATGAATAATTGAGATTGATAAAAAATAACCGCCCGGGAATATTGCTCAGTTGGGCCGGGTTGGTATAATTCAAAAGATTTTCTGTCCCGCACTGGATATTAAAGTGGTTTCTAAAAGACTTGCTGACAGAAAGATTGATCATCCAGAAGCCATTGACCATTTCTGCAGGGTCATCGGCGATATTGTTACCATTCAGATCGGTGAAACCAAATTTGCCGCGATAGACGGCTCTTGCATAAGCGTTCCAGCCTGTCTTTGCATCATCAAATTCAATTTTAAAATTGGCTGTATGTTTTGAACGGTTAAATAACCCGAAATAGTCAGAACGTTTTACCAGGGAGGTTGAAAAAGTATTCAGGTCCCTTTTATATAATTTACCTTCCTCAATTTGACGGAGCATCTCTTTGTCTTTTGAATCAAGGAACTGGTAACCGGCAGAAACAGAAATGTTTTTTAATAACCTGTATTTAATATCTGCTTCTGCTCCCTGAGTATAAACCCTGTTGATATTATGATAACTGAAAATGGGTTGTCCATTGCTTCTTGCAAAGGGCAATGAAAAACGGTCGATCAGGTTGCGGATATCATTACGGAACAAACCCATTTCAATATTCCATTTCCCATTACTGAATTTTGCACCGATATGCGACCCAAATGAAGATTCAGCTTCCAGGTCAGGGTTATTTAACCAGGGACTAATGTCGGCACCGGGCTGCAACAAACCCTGCTGCTGCATTTGTTGTAACTGGGTTGATAATTCCTTTGCTCCTATCAACGAATAACCGACCTGTGAATTGTAAAAGCTCAGGTACATGTGGCGGAAATCAGGAGCTTTAAAACCCAATCCTGAAGATGCAGTAAACTTCCATTTTGAGTTTGGTTTAAAGGCAAGGGCGATCCGCGGACTTAGTTTCGCTGCAAAGTCATTTCGCTTATCTACTCTTCCACCGGCAATCAAAGTAAATTTATCATGAAGCAGGCTCCATTCTTTTTGGGTAAAAGCATAGAGAGTAGTAAGGTTCCTCTTACCGGCATAGCGGCTGGCATCGATCATTTCAAAATAACTGCCGGCACCCGCTACATAATGGTTGTTTTTATGTTTTCTTTCAAATTGCAGTTCCGGCTTCAGGATGGATTGATTGAAGGACGTCTCATCAAACCTTGTACTGGTCTTATCAAGATTTACAAATGAATTATTCTGGTAATGATCATAAAAAACTCTTAGATAGAATTTTTGATCGGCTTTTATTTGCCAGCGCAATTGCAGGAAATCAGATTGATCTTTTTCCCGGGTGTAGCCCTTTGCCACAGCTGGTTGTCCCTGCCACAGGATCTGGTAATTATTGTTTTGCTTTGAATCAAACAGTCTTGATGAGAGCATTAATTGTAACTTATTGGAAAAATCATGTGTGATCTTTAGTTGCCCGTTCCAGTCCCGGTACGGATCAACTGTTTTGCCATAAATATTTTTATCCAGGTCATAGCCGGAAGAAGAATAGCGGTTGATAAAAAACTGAACTCCTGTTTTATTAAACCGGTTGCCATAAGAAAAACCTGTACCCCAGGTATTGTTCGTGGCATGATGCAACTGGAACTCCGCATTTTCTTTTTGAGGTGATTGTGTGATGATATTTATAACACCCGCCATCGCTTCGCTGCCATATAAAGAGGAAGATGGTCCTTTTACAATTTCAATTTGTTTAATATTCCCGGTAGATAGCCTTCCCAGTTTCAATATCCCGCCATTTCTGCCGGTCAAGGGTTCGCCGTCTAATAATATTAATGTATAAGCAGGATCTAGACCCAGCATCTGTACTCCTTGTCCAAAGGGATTGGGATAACCATTTAATGCGGAACCAAGTGTACTGTTGACAATAACCAAACCGGTTTGTTCCTGCAAAATATCCTGCAAACGCAGCGAACCTGTTTGACGAATTGTTTTTTGAGAAACCAATTGAACAGGCACTGCAATATTTCCAAGCTTTCTTTCGCTGCGGGTAGCAGTGATAACAACATCTGAAAGCTCTTGTTGTTTATTAAAATTGGAATCGGGTATGTAGCCAACCTGTGCATGACCATTCAGTGATGAAAGTATTGCAATGATCGCCGGGAAAACCATTTTTCTCATGACGGGTGCAAGATTGAACAGGAAATGTTTTGATTTATCATGCAGTTGTCATGAAATGAAATAAAAAAATCCTTTGACAAAAAAATGACAGCAGTCGGGTGGATTATCATTCCGGGAACTGATATAAGTCATATGTATTTTGTAATGAATAAAAAAAACCACTGCATACATGATGCAATGGTTTCGAAAAAAATATTTTATTGCCTCCCACAGATTATAGTTCCGGGCAATTCATTAAATTATTTCGATTTGGCAAAAAGATAGTTTCTTATCCGGGTGGCATCTGTTTCAGCATTGATCTTTGCCCTGCCCAGCATTACCGGCAATATTTTTTCCCATTCGCTGATCGTATAAGCATCCGGCTTGTGCAGGTTATGACACCCCGCACAGTTGAATTTATATAGTTTAAATCCTTTTTCTGCCTCTTCCAAACTAATTCCCGGGGCTTTTTGCTGCATCGTTGCCAGGTCAGTGTTTCTTGGCCGGAGGGTTGTTGATACGGTAGCACAACCTGCCAGCAAAATACTGATCCATATTGTCAATGTCTTTTTCATTGTTCTTAAAGGGTTATGCCGATTAAAATTCTTGCTTCCGTTCTTTCATGTTCATCCAATACCTTGCTGAAAGGCGCAAAAATTGTTTTGTGCAAGTTTCCCCATTGAGGCAAATAATTAGCAATAACGAACCACTTACCCGGGCGATATATAAATGTAGGGCCGCCAAACAAAACTGAATGTTCCCATCCTTTGCCTTTTGCGATTTCATTATGATTACGTATTTCAAAACCCAGGCCTGTTGATTTGTTGATGTTATACATCCAGGCAAGATCAAATTCCACCGGCATTTCCCATCCATTGGATTTTATTTTACCATTTTCCCATTCAAATTCTTTTTCATATTCATATGTTGCATTAAAAGCAAAAACACTTTTCCCGATCACTTTATCCACTATCAGTTTTGTTTCTAATTCCAGTTCATCCCCGCCTTTTATTCCCCATTCTTCATAAAGAGCAAAGCCGATCCTGTTGGCGACTGGGTCACTTAGTTTCCATTTCCATTCGTTGCTGAAACCGATCTCGTTTTTAGTTTCCGTTCCATCATTTGATGTACTGAATCTTTCCTGCCAGCGGTTAAAGTAAAAAGCCGTCTGTACATTTTTCCCGAGACCAAATTCCAGTTCCAGGCGCTGATCCTGCGCATGAAAGAACTGGTCTTTGTGCCCGATGCGGGATGTATGCCAGAGTTCAAGGTCAATGGCTCCTTTAGGCAAAATATTACTGGTATACGTTCTTGCAAAGTAACGATCCTGTGCTTTGGTAATAATTCCTGCCGATAATACCAATGCCAATACTATTATTTTTCTCATGTTATTGATTTCCGGCAAATGTCACATTGTATGATCTGCAATGCTTACGGAAACGGGAAAACGGTTTACGGTATTGGTAATTGCTTTTCAATGACAGGTAATCAAGTAATGTCCGATTTTCAATATTTCTCGCAGCGTTCGCTGCGTGAAATCAAAACCGGACACTACTGGTAATCATGATCAACCCGGTTTAGCCGGTATTACTTAAATTCACCCAAAGTTTTAGTATGAAGACCTTTATAGTTTTAGTTTTTATGATCATTCCATTTACCGGCATGTCACAGGATAAAATAGAAGACCATTACAAAATATATGATACCCGTACAAAACAAATGATCAGCGTTGATAAGATCATCGGGGATTGCAATAAAGCCGATGTTTTGTTTTTTGGAGAAGAACATAATGACAGCGCCGGGCATTATATGGAGAATATCATTTTCCGGGCCTTGCATAAACAATATGGTGATGGCATTACCCTGAGCCTGGAAATGTTTGAAGAAGATAACCAAACAGCTTTGAATGACTATCTCGATGGTTTTATTCCGGAAGACCGCTTTTCAAAAGATGTGCGGTTGTGGAGCAATTATAAAGATTACCGGCCGATGATCGAATATGCAAAACAGAATAAGCTGAATGTGATCGCGGCCAACCCGCCCCGTCGATATGTAAGCATGGTGAGCCGGAGGGGCATGAGATCATTGGACAGTTTATCAAAGGATGCGAAAAAATTTCTTCCTCCTCTTCCTTACGATACACTCACGGGCCGCTACCGGGAAAAATTTATGGAAACCATGAAAGGCAGCCCCGGCGGAGGCAGTCCCAATATTTATTACAGCCAGAGCTTATGGGATGCGGGAATGAGTTACAGTATTTATAAATTTTTGAAGAAACATAAACACCAGAAAGTATTTCATTGTGTGGGCCGTTTTCATTGCGATGAAAAACTCGGCACATTGTTGCAACTGCAAAAAAGAAAGCCGGGATTAAAAATTCTGAATATCAGCAGTTTTAGCGATGCTTCTTTTTCTAATCCCGACTGGGAAAAGTTTAGTAACCTCGGGGATTATATTATTCTTACAGATCCCGGCTTGAAAAAAACATATTGATCAAAGCCTGAGTTTTATCCCGCCATTTATTACAAACCCATCCAGCGGTGCATAGATATCCCTGAACACCGGGTTAACTATCGTGCCGGTATAAATGCTGTCAAATTTTGTTTGCCTTGTGTCCAGAAAATTCTCAAAGTTAATATACAATGAAATCCTTTTCCAGAGCTTTTCTGCCATGAAGCCCGTGATCCAATATGACTTACCAATAGCCCCATCGCTTAATTTTTGCTGACTGAAATAATATCCTTCGAGTCCGACCTTCCATTTTTCTTCAATTTCATAAAGCAGCACAGTATTCAGCCGGTGTTTTGGAGTAAGGAAACTTTCTGTTTTACTGCTTCCCTCGTGCAGGTAGGCGCTTGTGAATGTATAACCAAGAAATAATTTAAAATCCTTGTACCCCAATTTTACATTTGTTTCCATACCCCTGCTGTCGATATGCCCTTTCACGTTATTAAAACGGTAATTTCCGGCATCGGGTTGCAACAACAGGGGATCCCTGATGCGGGTATAAAAGAAAAGATGGTTAATACTGAAGCTTATTTCGTCGTTCGCAAATCTTGTTTTGTAATTGATATCAGCATTTACACCATAGCTTCTTTCCAGTTTATTAACGTCATCATCGACGGGTAATACATTTTTGTATTGCAGCCTTTCGCTTTCTTCCGTAAAAATATTCGGCGCTTTGTATCCCAATCCGCCGCCGATACGGGATGATACTTTGTGAGAGAATTTAAAAAGCGCTGATATCCTTGGCAACAATACAAAACCATGATCTTTTACAGCATCGCCTCTTAGACCTGTTTCCAAACGGAATTTATCATTCACTTTCCAGTTGTTCTGTAAAAAGATGCCCGTGGTCAGTTGCTGGTAGTTTCGCAAGGGCGTTAACGTAAGTTGCGTTTCCTTAAAATCATCCGTGATAAGGTTCACACCGGCGATCCATTCTGATACATTACTGTGCAGGGCGTAAGTAGCTTCCGTGAATGTTCCGTTCTGTGTACCGTTAAAGGCGTAACCTGGTGAAGTAATGACCCTTTGAAAGCGGTTAAGACTGTTTTTGATAGTAATATGACTGCATTTCCCGAAATGATACTGGAAATTTAACTGCGTACTGTAACGATCCGCATTATTAGCTTCATAATAGCCAGATGGATTATCGCCTTTTATATAAGCTACATCACCTCCTGTTCTTTTTTCTGTGGTGATGTTGATCCCGGCAGTTAATTCAGTGTTGCTGTTGAAATGAAAAAACAGTTTGGGGTTTACCGTATAACGTTCAAATTTTGGAATAGCGGTCAGCCCGATATTAGCCGGATCAAATGGAGAGTTTGAATTACGGGAAGCAAACAATGTCAATCCTGCTTTGCCAAATTGCTGTCCATAAAAACCACTTGTATTCAATCCACCTGCCGAGGTCACATCGAAATGAAATTTCAATTCTCTTTTATCCTGCGGCGTCTTAGAGATCAGGTTCACCAGGCCGGCAATAGCACCGCCGCCATATAAAGTGGATGCAGAACCTTTGATCACTTCAAACTGTTTCAGGTCAAGTGGTGGTGTTTGTAACAGACCCAACCCACTGCTGAAGCCGGCGTAAAGTGGAAAACCATCTTTCAATATTTGTGTATAGCGTCCATCAAGACCCTGTATACGAATAGAAGCATTGGCGGAAGTGGCTGATGTTTGCTGCGTAGTGATACCGGTACTTTCATTCAATACCATTCTTATATCACCCGGCTTCATATTGGCTTTTTCGTCTAACTCCTCACCCGCTACAAATTCCACTCTTGTTGGTATATCACTGATAGTTCTTGTACTGCGGGTAGATTGAATGATCACCTCTTCCTCTTCTTTATCTTCCGGCGTCATCCCGATCTCAAAAAACTCCCCTGCAAACGGAATGGTCACCATTGTCTCAGTTTCTTTATAGCCTGCATAAGTCACTGTCACTTTATATTTACCGGGAGGTAAATTTTGAAAAACAACCATACCGGTAGTATCGGCTGTCACTACTTGCTGCTGTGATTGAATAGAGACTGTTGCCGCTGCCAGCGGTTCTTTATTTTCAGCATTAATAATTTTTATTTTAAGGCCATTCTGCCCAAATACGTTGCTTACGCATAATAATGCCAGGATGATCAGACTTAATTTGTGCATGTATAAATTTTAGATTAATGAATTAAATAGAAAAAGTTCATTAACCTAACCTTGGCGGCTGCCAGAATTCAAGATGAGTCTCAGGAAGTGAAGCTTGTTTGTACCCGGTATAAACAGGTAAAACTTTTAGAGCTGCAAATTCAAATTCGGCGGGTTCATAGACCACCGTTGCAGTTGCGCAACCTTCGCAGCTAAAGAATGGTGAGCAACTACCGCAGTCCTTATCGCCTTTTTCATGCCCGGTAGCCTGTTCTGTTTTATCATCCCCGCAGTTATCCATAACACAACAAGGCACTGCTGCCAGCAGGATGATATAAAAAGCCAGTATGGATCCGCAAATTTTCATTGCTGCAAAACTATACAGTTAAAACCAAAAAAATAAATGAAACGCTGCTTTTATTGCCGGAACAACAGTTCACATGGCTTCAGCCCCGTATGCTTTTTAAAAGCTGTGGAGAAATGTGAGATAGAAGAATAACCCAGCATCAGTGAAACTTCGGTAACACTCAATCCTTTTTCGTAGAGCAGGTATT
>DATHDV010000163.1:0-9965 GCA_035318845.1 Chitinophagaceae bacterium | reverse complement strand
TTTTGTTGTTCTCAGTGTTCTTCTGTTTTGTATCCTTGCTTGTTCCTGGTGCATACAATATTTCTTTTTTTATTGCTGAACTGTCTTTTGATATGATCGTTATTTCCGGCTGATCATTTACCAATGTATTTTCTTTGTTTTTTTCAACCGGCGATCTTTCAATTTGTTTTTGATCCTGGTTACTGGTTACAGGTTTTTTATTTGCTACTGTTAAAAAATATGTCGCCCCCGCCCCGGTCAACAATGCCGGGAACAGGAACCAGAAGATGAACCACCTGCGTTTTCTTTCTTTGCGTATCCTGCGTTCTATTTCAGGCCACACTTCAGCAGATGGATAAAGCTGCAACTCATCCATCCGGTTCTGAACATTTTTCTCAAAATCATTTTCCCGCATAGTTCTCATTTTTTGTTTCTACAGAATTTTTTTCGATCCAGCTAATGAGTAAAGCCCTTGCCCTCGCATATTGGGAACGGGATGTTCCGTCGCCGATACCAAGCATCTGCCCTATTTCCACATGGGTGTATCCTTCCACTGCATGCAGGTTAAAAATTGTTTGATAACCCGGCGGCAGTTGCCGGATCAGTTCAGCCAGTTCTTTTGCTTCCAGGATAATAACAGGATTATCATTTGTCACCGGGTGAAGAGGCTGTTCGTTGAAATACATTTCATCGCGGTATTTCCGGTCCCGTTTCAAAAAGTTCAGCGCTGTGTTCACCATGATGCGGCGGATCCAGGCTCCCAGCTCTCCTTCAAATTTATACTGGTGTATCCCCAATAATATCTTGACAAACCCATCCTGCAGCACATCTTCGGCATCTTTCAGTGATTTGGTATAGCGATAGCAAACCCCAAGCATGGTTTTGGCAAACTGCTCATATAACAGGCGTTGCGCTCCGGGTTTCCCTTTTACGCAATCTTTTACCAATTGGCGTTCGTCCATATTCGCAGACACAATTATCCTGACAACGTGTAAATATCAATCGTTGCACCAGGTTATCACCTTATTTAAAGGGGGTAGAATCAGAAATCATTATCCTTTTTGATGCTTTGCAATTGCTTTACAAAAGCCGCCCATACTTTTTTTGCATCCGGGTATTTATAATATTTGTTAAACAGCTTTTGAGTTTCAATGATATTCCTTCCGAATGAGTAATGAAAGACAGCCAGGTTCAAAGCAAATTCTTTACGCAAACCATTATCCTGCGTTGCAATATCTTCCAGTTTTTCATAAGGCAGTTCACCCAGTTTTCCCAGGTTATCATTGATCGAACTCCGCAATTCCTTATTGCCGGGAACAACGGTTACCTTTCCTTTATTATAATTCAGCAGGATATTATGCAGCTCGATAGGCGCTGCATCCGAAGTATCGGTGTAAACACAGGCATAACAGGTATAGAAGTAACCGAAATGTTCTGAAAAATTAAATACAAATTCATTATCCCTGGTGATCGTTGTGAAGCCTGCAAAAAATCTTACCACATGCTGGTACCTGTTGGGGGCGATGTTTTTAAAAACATAGATCTCGTCGCAGCAATGAGCTCCGCCGGTATAGTTCGAGATCAATAATTCTTTTTTACCATCCTTATCAAGATCAGCCAGTACATGATTAGCATAGATACCTGTGCTATCAAGAAAAGACGAGAGCTTAACAATTTTGTTCGTTTTCGTAACCAGGCTGACGGTAGCCGGTGAAGCCACTTTTTCATTTTGCTGAAAAAAAAGAACAGTCGGATCAGCGTCGGGTATAATAACACTATCCCGCTGGTACATCACAGTGTCCGTTTGTGCATGAAGGGCTGAAAAAGAAAAGAGCAAAACAAGTCCTGAAAACATTTTCTGAATTACCTGCATACACAACGGTTTAGATCACTAAAATTAGATATTGCATCAGGAACAAGCAAAAAGATTAAATCTCCTGCAAAAAAAAGGTTGCCACCCGGCAACCTCAACAAATTTCCAGAGAGAATATCAGTTCACCTTAAAATTAACCGCTATATCACCCCATAGCAGCGTTATCTTCCCGTCTTTTGCAACCTGGAAAGTCATTCGTTCAGAGAACTGGGATGCTTTTCCTGATTTCACTTTTACTCGTAGTCTATCATCGTCTTCTTTATAACTGAATGCTCCCCACTGGTCCCAGGTTTTGTTAAAGATGATTGTCCACTCATCACCGTTCATGATAGTAAACAATCCATATTTACCGGCGGGCAGTGATTGACCTTCTATTTTTACATCCTTGTCCACTTCAAAAACAGTGGCTTCATTAGCGCCGGTTCTCCAAATTTGTCCCTGCATTGGTTCCAGGTCTTTACCAATGGTACGTCCTTTCACAGCCGGTTGGCTGTAGTCAATGGAAACAGTTGCTCCATTGCTCAATGTTTCCTTAGCCAATGCAGGCGGGCTGGGCCTGTTTGCTTTGTCGGCCTGTCCGCAGGCCACGATTGTTGTCAACAGGCAAAATGAAAAAAGAATTTGTTTCATAAAAACAGTTTTTAAAAATTAGACATAAAATTAAAAAGAAAGACCGCAATCTATTTACCGCTTAAATTATTTTTCGAGCCTTGCTTTCAGCCTGGTCAGCCCCTGTTCCATCATGGCTCCGTATCTTTTTTCCAGCAGCAGGCTGCTGAATTTCTCCCAGGGATACCAGCGGAGATGAAAATCCATATACCATTGAAGGGTCACCAATTCTGTTCTTTCATTCATATTGCTATCAGGATAACTGATACAATTCCATGTTATATCATTTCCCAACTGTCCTTTATTCACTGTCGCAGCAATAACAGAATCGCCGTCGCTTTTCGGTCTGTTTATAATGATATAGGTTGCTTTCAGGGGGTCAGTGTAATCTATCATCACTCCATCCGCCGAAAAAGATGAATCAGCCGTCAATTCAAATCCGGGATACCATTTCTTCCAGCGCCTGGCATCTTTCACCTCTGCCAATACTGAATCCTTTTTTGCGTAAATATTTATTGCTTTTGAAATACGTACATGAGAAGGAAAGAAAAGAGAAATGCCTGTTATAAGAATTGAAAAAACAATAACGCTGATAATTCCCAGTTTGATGACTCGCATGATTTATTTGACTCCCTTGACTTATATGACCTATATGACTTCTTTGACTTACTAACTATTATCACTCCCACTTCAATACCTTGATCGCAATCACATATATAATTACCATCCAGATACCGAGGATACCGATCTCTCTCCAGCAATCAAAGATACTTAACCCTTCGAAAGCTATTTTCCTCATAGAGTCGTTGAATTGTGTCAAGGGCAATATCCGGCAGATCTCCTGCAGCCATTTGGGAAAAACTTCTATCGGGAAAAAAGTTCCCGACAGCATCATTTGGGGAAAACCAAAAAGGTTGATCAAAAGCGGGATGTTGGTATCGCTTTTTGCAATGCTGCTAAAGATAAGCCCGACTCCCATCAGCAGGAAAAGCATGACGATCGTCATCAGCAACATTTCGATCACCGTTACCATGCCATGCTGTAAGGTAAAGTTCATCAGGAAATGACCGACCAGTATCAGTACGATCACGTTCATTAACTGGAAAAACAAACGGCTCATGCCAATACCCAGTAATATATTGATCTTATTCACCGGTGAAGCATAAAAACGTTTCAGCACCAATTGTTCCCGCAAAACAAAAAAAGCAAATGCAATACCGAACAGTGTAGAAAATAAAATGGAAAAACCCAACTGGCCCGGGAGAATGAAATCAATTGCCCGGTAGGGTCTTACTACTTTTATTTCAGGGTTCCCAATTATTATATGATCCTGCTTACTCCCGGATTCCTTGATCTCATAGTTTAGTTTTATATATTCGAGTACCCGCATAAAAGCGCCGATCGTGATATTACTTGCCGATGTCGTTTTCACATTGATGATATACCGGGGAGATCCCGCAGAATCCGATACCTCTTTAACAGAAAGAATCCCGGTCAACCGGCCCCTGAGAAGGTCTTTACTTCTCTTTGCTGTATCCGTATAGTTAACAACACGAACCTGCGGATCTTTCTTTATAGCCCTGTATAAATCATTAGCAGTATCAGAACCAGGTGCAAGGGCAACGCGGTAACTGGGTGGTCCGTCATTTCCAAAAGACCCGAAGATCATAATGAAGATGAGCGGAAACAAAATACTGAAGATGATCGCACTCGGGTTGGCAAAGATGGCTTTAAAACTGGCTTTTGTAATTGCCCACAGGGCTCTTGACTGGCTGTAAGGTTGAGGCGTTGATCCCATAATTGTTGCGCAAATGTATTAATATACTCTATCAAAGCTGAAATTAAAGATATTTGAATTATATATGAACAAGGCTTATTTACTTACAGGCAGCAATCTTGGCGACAGGGAACAAAACCTTTCAACTGCCCGGTCACTTATTAATGAACAATGCGGCACTATTGTTATGGCTTCTTCATTATATGAAACTGCAGCCTGGGGTAAAACCGATCAGCCTTCCTTTCTGAACCAGGCGCTGGAACTTGAAACATCTTTAAATGCCAAACAACTCATCCGCCGTATTTTAAAAGCTGAGAAAATAATGGGGAGAATAAGGAATGAAAAATATGGTCCCCGCCTGATCGATATTGATATCCTGCTGTTCAATAACGAAAAACACAACTATGAATTCCTCAAAATTCCCCACCCGGAAATGCAGAACAGGAGGTTTGCCCTGCTGCCTTTGGCGGAGATCGCAGCCGGTATCATTCATCCCGTTCTGAATAAAACCATCAATGAACTGCTGAAAGAATGTAAAGATGAACTGCCCGTTAAAAAGTATTCCTGATTTTTTCCACAATCTTCAACAAATAATTTTATCCCCTTGCAATTACAGTATTTTGCAAGCTCTAATGTAGCGACCCATTCACCATTGACTATTCACCATTCACTATAAATGAATTATCACTTTATCACCATAGAAGGAAATATCGGCGCCGGCAAAACAACGCTGGCTCATCTCCTCTCCAAGCATTATAATGCAAGATTGATCCTGGAAGAATTTGCTGATAATCCTTTTTTACCAAAGTTCTATGAGAACCAGCAACAGTATGCTTTCCCGCTGGAGTTGTTCTTTATGGCCGAACGTTTCAAACAACAAAAAGAATTCCTGCAGCAGAAGGATATGTTTCAAACCCTCACCATTTCAGACTATCTTTTTACCAAGTGCCTGCTTTTTGCAAAAGTAACTTTGTCTGAAGATGAATTTCGCCTGTACCAGCGCCTGTTTGACATCATTAACCAGCAATTAGTGCAACCCGATATACTTATTTACCTCCATGCACCCGTAAAAAAGCTGCAGGCCAATATCAAGAACCGCAACCGCAGCTATGAACAGAATATTCCTGACGAATATTTATTCAATATACAGGAAACTTATACGCAATATATCAAGCAGCACAATATCAAAACATTGTTTGTAGATGCCAGCAATGCCGATTTCCTGCACAATGAAAAACACCTGCAGGTATTAACAGATGCTCTGAGTAAAGAGTATGAGAACGGACAGCACTATCTTACGTTGCCGTAGAACCATGATTTATAAGATTTATATTTGATTAAAATCTCTGCAATCCAGGTAATGTCCGATTTTCAATATTTCACGCAGCGTTCGCTGCGAAGCAGCGGCGTCCCGATAGCTATCGGGATTGCGCTCTTTGCTCCATTGCGGGCCCTGCGTGAAATTAAAACCGGCCAATGCCGCAATTAAAAAAGACTTCAAATCAAAAAAATAATTTCCCAATAATCCATGCAAAATCCTTTCAATCGTGGTTCTATTATCAATTCAGAATTCACCTGGTTCATTGTAGCCCGGATCCTTTTTATTGCCGGTCTGCGGATGACACCGGTTCTATTGGGTTGGCGCCTCTACCAGATCACAGGAAGTTTGTTATCGTTAGGCATTCTTGGATTGGCAGAAGTGATCCCTGCTATTGTCCTTGCATTACCCGCCGGGGTGAAGGTGGACAGAAGTAACAAACACAAACTGCTCAGCATTTGTATCAGTCTTTATTTCTTCATCATGCTGGGCTTGTTGTTTGTAACCTCACAATGGATGAGGGAAAATTTTTCCAAACAGGTCATTGCATGGAGCATTTATGCGTTGGTATTTGGTACCGGTGCCGTAAGGGCTTTTACCGGTTCAGCATTCAATGCTTTCCTGGTTCAGTTGATCCCTGCCGGGTCATTGGTAAAAGCAATTTCTGTCAATAGTATGGTTTGGCTGATCGCAGCGGTGACAGGCCCGGCGCTGGCAGGCATGTTGATTGGTTATACAAATATCACTGTTGCATTCAGCATTGTCTGCGGATTGATCGCCATTGCTTTTTTTATTTTTCAAAAAATAAAATCAAAACCCATCAGCTGGCAACCCGGCAAGAGTAAAACATGGGACGCTGTAAAAGATGGTTTGCGTTTTGTGTTCCATCAAAAAGCATTGCTGGGCGCTATGAGTCTTGATATGTTTGCGGTATTGTTTGGCGGAGCCACTGCTTTGTTGCCTGCCTTTGCCCATGATATCTTACATGTGGGTCCGCAGGGATTGGGCTGGCTTGTTGCCGCCACTTATCTTGGAAATTTTATTGCCATTGCCTGGCTCACGACGCATCCCTTAAAAAAGAAACAAGGCAAGACATTATTGTATATGGTGGCAGGCTTCGGTCTTTGCATACTCGTGTTTGCCATTTCCAAAAATTTCTGGTTGAGCTTTGGCGCATTATTCATCAGCGGGTTGTTTGATGGTGTAAGTGTGATCATACGGGGAACGGTGGTCCAATTATTTGTACCCGATGAAATGCGGGGAAGAGTGTCGTCAGTAAATTCGATATTCATCAATTCTTCCAATGAACTCGGGCAGTTTGAAAGCGGCGTCGCTGCGGCGGCGATGGGCACCGTGCCATCCGTCATCTTTGGCGGATGCATGACCTTGCTGGTGGTAATTTTTACCTGGTTCAAAGCGCCGGGATTACGTAAATTCGAGTATTGAGAGGTTCCAGAAGTTCCAAAGGTTTAAGAAGTTTAAAAAGTTTATAAACCCCTGGAACCTCTGAAACTTTTTAAACCTTTTAAACTCTTTAAACCTCTTAAACCGTTTTTATGCATCGCCGCACATTCATCCAAAACACCGCAATTACTTTCGCTGCGCTGACATTGGTCCAGCAAAATCTATTGGCATCTTTCTTTGAAGATCCCTGGAAAATAAAAATGCTGACTGATAACATCGGCATTTTCACTGAAAGAGGTGGAACGATCGGCTTCCTGCTGGCGAAAAAAGAAATTGTGGTAGTGGATTCACAATTCCCTGACCAGAGTAAACACCTGATCGATGAATTAAAGAAAAGAAGTGAGAATCCTTTTTCACTTTTGATCAATACCCATCATCATGGCGATCATACAGCAGGCAATATTTCTTTTAAAGGGATCGTAGAACATGTGCTGGCGCATGAAAATTCATTGAAGAACCAGAAAGAAGTAGCGATAAAGAATAAAAGCGAGGACAAACAATTATATCCCGATCAGACTTTTACGGATACCCGGTGCGATAAATTCGGCAAGGAAAAGATCTGTCTCTCCTATTTTGGTGCCGGTCATACCAATGGTGATGCTCTCATTCACTTCCAGCATGCCAATATCGTACACATGGGCGACCTTGTATTTAACCGTCGCCATCCTTTTGTGGACCGCGGCGCCGGCGCTAATATAAAAAGCTGGATGGAAGTACTGGATAAAGCCGTAAATAAATTTGATAGTAATACCCAATATATTTTTGGCCATGCAGGCACCGGTTATGAAGTAACAGGAAAAGCGGATGAATTGAATAAGTTCCGGGATTATCTCGGCAATGTATTGAAGTTTGTAGCTGGAGAAATAAAAGCAGGCAAAACAAAAGATGATATCTTAAAAGCTAAAATTATTCCCGGTGGCGAAGAATGGAAAACGGATGGTATTGAAAGGCCATTGACGGCGGCTTATGAAGAGTTGACGGCGAAATAAACTGGTGATAACTCAAAGAAGAAACTTTCATGCGTAAACTTCATCTTGATGAAAAGAAAAGTTTGCTCATCCTCGGATGGATCTGTATTATAGTTGCTCTTGGCTTGCTCCTGGCAGACTTTATTAAGCCTGTTATCAAAAAAAGATCTGACCTTCTATTCATCAAAGGGCCACTACAGGAATATAATCTTACAAACAAGTATGTCCGTTCCGGCAAGTCCAGTATCCGAAAAATGGAATTCACTTTCCGTCTGGCAAATCATAGCAATGAATTCCGTGTGATGGACCGGCTCGAAAAAGTTGTAAAAAAAGCAGCGTTCAAAAAGCTTTTCCATGGCGATACGCTGACGATCGGCATTTTAAAGACCAGGGAAAAGTTGCTGGATAAAGGTAAAGATGAATTGAAAGTATATTCAATAGATGGTACTGCTGAAACCTTTCTTGATCTCAACGATGTTGTGAGGATCTACAATGGTCCTTTTTATAAGATCCGTGCCGGCATTTTCCTCCTGGCTGCTGTCATTGCTTTCTGGTACAGGAAAAAACGTTATTCGATAAAAAGAAAATAATAGCTCAACTCTCAAAAGTGACTTATTCATTTAAAGCAAGGATCTACAAAGCCGGCATCAACCCCTGTGTTAAAGTACCGGTACGCATCACGAAAACAATGACTGCGATCAAAGGTTATATCCCTGTAAAAGGAAAGATCGAAGATCACCCGTTTGAACAAACACTCTGCCCGGTAAAGAATGACCTGTATCGTTTGTATGTAAATGGCCCGATGTTGAAAGGAGCGAATGTAAAAGTTGGTCAACCTGTACATTTTTCTATTGAGCAGGCCGGCAAACAAAAAGACAGCGATATCCCGATGCCCGCCCCCTTAAAAAAGAAATTAAAAGAATATAAACTGCTCGCCACATTCGAAGCCCTGGCTCCTTACCGGCAAAAAGAGATCCTTCGATATCTCAATAACATCAAAACGGAGGCAACACTGCTGAAAAACATTAAGCGGCTTATTAAAGTATTGCAGGGAAAAGCAACATCGCCATTATTGCGTGTGAAATGATCACTTCCCCTTCTCCACCTCAATTAATTTCTCGATCACATAATAAGTGATCGGGCAAAAAGAAGAGTTCTTCAATGCAAGGGGTTGCCGTTTCAGCATAAAATCACTATCCATATAAGGAAAGCGGACACAATCGCTGGGACGAACTTCATAAATGCTGCAATAATTATCTGAACCGAGAAATGGACAGGGTTTTGTTTTAGTAACATTATCCCCGTCTTCATCTTCCTTTAGATATTTTTCTTTGAAATCACCTTCCTTCATATCCAGGTACTTGCTGATGCGTTTTATATCGGGAGGAGTGAAACGGGGAGAATAATTTTTGCAGCAATTGGCGCATTGTAAACAATCGATCTTTTCAAAAGCCTCTCCATTCAGTGCGGGCAGTTGTTTAAGCACTTTGTTCTTATTGGCCCGGTGCAAGAATTTTTTATACTCTTTCTGGCGTTCGCCTGATTTTTTTTCCCAGTTCGTGAGGAGGTCTTTTGCCATACTGCAAGGTACAACAAGTCAAATAGGTCAAATAAGTCATACAGGTCATATATGTCATAAAGGTCATTGGACTTATATAGTGACTTTTCGTTTTGACTGATTTGACCTATTTGACTTATATGACTGGTATGACTAAATTTGCCCGCAATGGGAACACCGAGAGAGCAATTACTGATCTTAATTACCACTCCAGTCTATTTAATAGTGATAGGCCTGGAACTCTTTCTCAGTCACCTGCGTAAGCAACCAAGCTATACCTGGAAAGATTCGATCCAGAATATTTACATGATGCTGGTAAATGCCGGGATCGACCTGTTGTTCCGCATCATTTATATCGGTTTCATTCTTTCATTCTTTTATGACCATCGTTTTGCAGAACCCATCAACAATCCATGGAT
>DATHDV010000162.1:0-5228 GCA_035318845.1 Chitinophagaceae bacterium | reverse complement strand
CTTTTGTATTTAAATATGTCGCCCTATGATTTGGCTGAAATTTAATGACCCCATTTTATATTATAAGCTAATCGAATTAGCAGAAAATTATAATTTTAGGCAGGGGCATTGGCTCCAGGTACGCCCCTTTCTCCTATTTTGCACTGAATTGTCCAACGAATGAGAACCCGCTTTTTCGCCATTTTTATTTCCCTGGTATTGGGGATTTTTTTGTCCTCCTGCGGGTCGCTGAAAGAACCCGAATTACTGGGTATTGAAAATGTCCGGACTGGCCGGGTCGGACTGATCGAATCCTCCCTCACCCTCAACCTCCATTATTTTAACCCCAACAATAAGCGGCTAAAATTTCAAAAAGGAGAAGGCGATGCCTGGCTGGACGGAAATCCGCTTGGACATTTCACAATTGACTCACTTATTCATATCCCCGCCCGGGCAGAATTTAGCCTGCCCGTAAAAATGATCATGGATATGAGATACTTTATGGAGAATATGTCTGCCGCCCTTTCAGGTAAGGAAGTAACCTTAAAAGTGGATGGAATGGCAAGGGCAGGCAAAGGGATCGTCTTCATCAACTACCCTCTCCACTATGAAGGAAAACAAAAACTCAGCGATCTGCTGAAATAAATACTGGATTAATTATTTTAGGAGTGATCAGTTCCATACTTACTTCGTACCTGAGCCCTGTCTGCGTCCTGTCAGCGCCCTATCTGCGCCAGGGGGAACTCATCAATGTAGGCCCATATGGCCTGCTTGCTGTAAATTGCCCTTACCTTATGCAGGAGGATAACAATGAAAAGGAGATAGTCATCAAACCCTGCAACCACACTCAGCTGGCTGCCGCTTATGGTATTAGTCCCAAAGTATTACGAAACAAGTTGAGGCCCTACCAAAACGAGATCGGGAAACGTAAAGGATATAAATATTCCCTTGAACAACTTCTAACTATACTTGAATTGATCGGACTTCCTCCATATCCAATTAAATGATCAGGATTATTCAGCAAGCCCTTTTTTTCGGCCGCATATGACAAAAAAATTTTGTCGCTATAATTATTGCTGTACTTGTTGGGGCGTCGGAACCTTAGGCTTGGGATGCCCTCCCCCATCTTCAAATTTTTTGCAGGTCTTGGGAAGCCGGTTATAAGCATCTTCCGTAGCGGGCACATCATCTGCATCATAACCGCAATTGGCAATGGCGGTTTTTATTTCTTCTATATTAATGCGGTCGGTAATATATTTTACTTTGGTTTCTCCCTTGCGGTAATTGACCGTGATCTCTGTTACTCCATCATAGCGTTTAAGATATCCTTCGATCCTCGTTTTGCAATTCTCACAGAGTGCATTGGGTGTTTTGATAATGGCAATAAGCACAGGCTTTGTTTGAGAAAGACCTGCTATTGACAAACCTGCAGTTGCAAGGGTAGCGATAAGTATTTTTTTCATAAATAACTAAAATTGGATAACCGTTTAATTAACCTGATTATATCATCGTGTTCTTTGTGTCTTCTTTGTGTCCGTTGTGCTACTAAAAAATAAGGAACACAAAGGACACAGCGAACCACAAAGGACACTAAGGTTTTTATATTCGGAAAGTCATAAAATTAAATTGACAGTAAAGTTATAAAACGCCCTTCCAGTTTGCCGGGTCATCCCGCCATTTTAACAAAACATCAAGCTGATCAGCCGACACGATCCCTTTTTTTATGGCCAGTTCGATCAATGCAGGGTAATCCGTAAGGGAATAATATGTCAATGATGCTTTTTGGAATGCTTCGGTTGCAACCGCAAAGCCATAAGTAAAAATGGAAACCATCCCGATCACTTCAATACCCGCTTCCTTCAACACATCCACCACCTGCAAACTGCTTTTCCCGGTGGAAACAAGATCTTCTATTACTATGGTCTTCTGTCCCGCTTCATAATAACCTTCTATCTGATTTCCCAGGCCATGCTCCTTTGGTTTGGGCCGCACATACACGTAAGGAAGTTTCAACTGGTCTGCTGCCATGGCGCCCCAGGCGATCCCCGCCGTGGCTACTCCTGCCAGCAATTCTGCTTCGGGAAATTTTTCAAAAACCATATTGCACATTTCAGATTTAATAAAGTCCCGGATATATGGAAAAGATAAGACCCTGCGGTTATCACAATAAATAGGGCTCTTCCAGCCGCTGGCCCAGGTAAAGGGTTGTTGAGGATTTAATTTTATGGCGTTAACTTGAAGAAGTTTTTCGGCCACTGCCTTAGCATCTGTCATTGGACGAAGGTACAAGGTACAAGGGATTTTCATAGCCCACGGTTTAAACCGTGGGCTATGAAAATTATGATCATCACGCAAACCATTTTAATGGTTTTGCTCTGTTACTAAGAAAGGATTTTGCAAAGTCCGGATTTCTTGTACCTTGTCCCTTTTATGTTTATAAAGATCTATTTCAGCAACAAACCCCTTTTTCTCTGCGACACTGTAGATGAAACCATTCAGCCCTACGTACATCATGATGATGCGGTGTTTATTGATGAGCTAAACAGCCATACAGTAAAATCTATGATACATGAGATGGGGAAGGAGGAAATACATGCCGGAGTTTTTTATCATCCTTCACTGGACGAACTGAAGAAAGCATTCTTTAAAAAATTCACTTTTATCCAGGCAGCCGGCGGGCTGGTTGTAAATGAAAAAAAAGAAATCCTCCTTATCTTCCGCCGGGGCAAATGGGACCTGCCAAAAGGAAAATTAGATAAGGGTGAAACCCTGGAAGAATGCGCTGTGCGGGAAGTAAAAGAAGAAACAGGGCTTACGAAATTAAAGTTGATCTCTCCCCTTACTATTACTTATCACACATACCATGAAGGCGCAAGGTTTATTTTAAAAGGATCTCATTGGTACAACATGAAAGCTAGCGGTGAACAAAAACTTATTCCGCAGACAACAGAAGATATACTTGAAATAAAATGGGTGAATGCGGATGAATTGAATCCTTATTTGAAGAATTCTTATTCCGCAGTTGCAGATGTACTGCAATCGCTGTCACCCTGAGCTTGCCTGCCCCGCCAACGGCGGTGGCCGAAGGGATTAATCCTTTCTTGGAAGAATAGCAACCGTTAAACGGCTCACACAAACCAGCTTCTCTTTCTCATCATAGATCTTTATATCCCAAACATGCGTGGTGGAACCAAGATGCAGGGGCAACGCAACACCCGTAACAAACCCTTCTTTTACTCCACGAACATGATTGGCATTAATTTCCAGTCCCACACAATAAAATTTTGAATGATCAATGACCATGGCGGAGGCTACACTACCAACGGTCTCTGCAAGTACACAGGAAGCGCCACCATGCAACAATCGATAAGGTTGTACGGTGCGATGGTCGACAGGCATTCTTGCTTTCAGGAAATTATCACCTACTTCCGTCCATTCAATACCGAGATACTCACTCATTGTGTTTTTACCAAGCGGGTTAAGTTTTGCAAGCGATAACTCCTTATCAAACCAGATCGGCATCGGACTTATTTGGGTAATGTTTTAAAAACAATCTCCGGAAGGAAGTGACTCGCATCTCCCCCATTCCTGATAATATCACGGACAATGGTGGATGCTACCGAAGTATATTTTGGTTCGCCGGTAAGAAATACCGTTTCGATGCCTCTGTCCAGGGTCCGGTTGGCATCAGCAATTGTTTTTTCATATTCAAAATCGCTGACATAACGAATGCCACGCAAAATAAAATGAGCCCCGATCTTTTGACAAAAATTGATCGTCAGTCCTTCGTACACGGCTCCCTCCACCCTGTCCTCATCTTTATAAATTTCGTTGATCCAGTTCAAACGTTGCTGGTCAGAAAACATCGGGGCCTTGGATGTATTTGATCCTATCCCCACTATTATTTTATCAAAGAGCGGTAATGCCCTGTTGATAATATCCACATGACCGAGTGTGACGGGATCAAAAGTGCCGGGAAATAAACAGATTCTCATTGCTGAATGATTTTTGATTTCTGATTTTAGATTTTTGATCGTATTTAATCCACAATCCAAAATCTAAGATCCAAAATTTAATTATGAGGCATTTCTGCCTGATAATAGATAGAGTACCGCCATTCTCACAGCCACACCATTCTCCACTTGCTGTAAGATAATGGATTGTTTGCTATCGGCCACATCGCTGTCTATTTCCACGCCCCTGTTCATGGGGCCGGGATGCATGATCACAATTTCTTTATGCAATCCATCCAGCAATCTTTTGTTGATGCCATAGGCAAGACTATACTCCCTGAGCGAAGAGAATAAAACCTGGTTCTGTCTTTCTAATTGTATGCGCAGGACATTGGCCACATCACACCAACCCAGTGTCTCTTTCAGGTTATAACTCACATTCACTCCCAATGCTTCACTTATATATTTCGGGATCAGGGTCGGTGGGCCGCAAACGGTAACCTCTGCTCCCATCTTTTTCAGCAGGTAAATATTACTTTGTGCCACGCGGCTGTGCATGATATCGCCGATGATGGCCACTTTCCTTCCTTCCAATGCACCTGTTTTTTCTTTTATGGAAAATGCATCTAATAAACCCTGCGTGGGATGTTCATTGATACCATCCCCGGCATTGATAATAGCAGCCGGGATATGCTGGGCCAGGAAATGCGGAGCCCCGCTGGCATGATGGCGCATCACCACCATATCCACTTTCATGGATAAAATATTGTTGACCGTATCCAATAATGTTTCTCCTTTTGCAGCAGATGATGTGGAAGCAGCAAAATTGATCGTATCTGCACTCAGTCTTTTTTCCGCCAGCTCAAATGAAAATCTTGTGCGGGTGGAATTTTCGTAAAATAAATTCACGATCGTTACATCCCGCAAGGACGGAACTTTTTTAACCGGTCTTTGTAAAACTTCTTTGAATTGCTCTGCGGTGGAAAGAATAAGGGAAATATCTTCTTTGGTAAGGTTTTTAATGCCGAGCAGGTGTCGAGTGGATAGTTGCATTAAAAAGCGAAATTAGGGTTTAGCCACGAAAAACACACAAAATCTCATAAAAAGGTTTGCATAAGGCAAATTTATTGGCCACCATGCCCGACTTCTAAAACTTGAACATTGAAGATTGTTTGTTGACTTATTGAGTCTTTTGTGTGCCGGAGGAAAAGACTCAATATATCAACACTCAACAAACAAGACTCAAATGTTCGGGGCTGAAATTAGCACCACTTCATTGTTAACCAACTTTACCTA
>DATHDV010000161.1:0-34075 GCA_035318845.1 Chitinophagaceae bacterium | reverse complement strand
AAATTAGCGAAAAAAATCACTGATGACACGGATTGAGAAAGATTAAATGGATTTTACCCGGCGGAAGTGAAAATTTCCTTATCTTTTTTTTAACCCGATGCGGCTTCTGAGGGATAAAAAAAATCCGTGAATTCCTATTTCAAATCTACTACATCCGTGATTCTTCTTACCTTTCCCCATCATTCATTGCTTATGCGAATCGTTCCCTTTGCTATTTCCACCGTAGTTACTGCCGGGCTGGTTCTTGCCTTGAACAGGCCATTGGGCGACAAGGTGCCGATGCCACTTGGAAAATTTTTAAGCCCACAGCATGGTTTCTGGCAAAATGCCGAACCCGCCGATCAAAGTTTTAATGCTGACCTGAAATTTCCCGGCTTAAAAGGAAATGCCGAAGTATACTTTGATGACCGGTTAGTGCCGCATGTATTTGCTGAAAATGATGAGGACCTTTATTTCATCCAGGGATTTCTGCATGCAAAGTTCCGTTTGTTTCAAATGGATCTGCAAACAAAAGCTGCCGAGGGCAGGGCCAGTGAAATTGCCGGGAAGAAGGCGATCAATTATGACAAAACACAACGGAGGCTGGGAATGAGGTTTGCCGCAGAGAATGCGATGAAAGAAATTGAAAAGGATCCTCATTCCAAAAGCATGTTTGATGCCTATACAAATGGTGTTAATGCTTACATTAACTCGTTAACAGAAGCCAAACTTCCTTTAGAGTATAAGTTGCTCAACATTAAACCGGAAAAATGGACCAATATCCGGACGGCCATATTATTAAAAATGATGGCGAAGATGCTGTCTGCAGAAACGGAAGCCGATCTGCCCAATACAAATGCGAAATCAATTTTTTCAGAAGCCGAATTAAAAATGATCTATCCGCAGGTGCCCGATTCACTGATGCCGATAGTGCCGAAAGGAACTGTATTTGATCCACCCGGGATCATCCCGGTACAACCTTCCACAGCCGATTCATTATATTTTTCCAATAAAGAATCAGTTGCTGCAAGAGAAGTTTCAGAATCTGATAAAAGCAACGGAAGCAATAACTGGGTGGTTGCCGGCAGTAAAACACGAAGCGGGGCACCCATTTTATGTAACGACCCGCACCTTGAATTATCATTACCATCCATCTGGTATGAAATACAATTACAAACACCGGCGAGCAACACATACGGTGTATCATTACCCGGAAGTCCTTTTATCATCATTGGGTTTAATGACAGTATTGCCTGGGGTGTTACCAATGCACAGCGGGATGTGAAAGATTATTATGAAATAAAATTCAAAGACAAAACAAAAAGCCAATATTGGTTCAACGGGCAGTGGACAAAGTGTTCGCTGCGTAAAGAAGAAATAAAAGTAAAAGGCGGAGCAACGGTTTATGATACCGTTGCTTATACTGTATTTGGCCCGGTGATGTATGATGAAAGTTTTTCCAATGATCTTTCCAATAAAAGGAATTTAGCCATTCGCTGGACAGCACATGACCCGAGTAATGAGGGAATGACCTTTTATCAACTCAACCGTGCAAAGAATTATGATGATTATGCAGCAGCCATAAAAAGTTTTGAATGCCCGGGACAAAATTTTGTATTTGCATCCAAAGCCGGTGATATTGCCATCTGGCAGCAGGGAAAATTCCCGGCACGATGGAACCGGCAGGGATTATATGTCATGCCGGGGCAGGACAGCAGTTATATGTGGCAGGGATTTATTCCACAGGCAGAAAATCCTCACAGCAAAAACCCGGAAAGAGGATTTTTGGAAAGTGCCAACCAGCGACCGGCAGATTCAACTTATCCTTATTTTATTCCCGGAAGTTATATCACTGCCAGGGCGATCACTATTGAAAACAATCTTGCGGCCATGAATGGCATCACGCCGGATGATATGATGAAGTTGCAAAATAATTATTTTAATACTACGGCGGAGGACGTAAGACCCATCTTGCTTGAATATATACAGGAAGAAAAGCTTAATGCCAAAGAGAAAGAATACCTTGATATTTTGAAGAACTGGGACCTGATGGCTTCCCCGGATTCAAAAGGACAAACCGTTTATGTACAATGGTGGACATTGCTTAAAGAAATGATCTGGGCTGATATGAAGAAAGCTGTTGATACTACATTAGCGAAAAGGTTACCAAGACCGGAAACCCAAACTTTAATGGAGCTGTTAAAAAAAGATTCCTCTTTCCTTATTCGTCATAAAAAATCAGGGGAAGTAACAAACAGCGATAACCTGGTAACTATCACTTTAAAAATATCTTCCACAACACTTGAAATACTTTCAAAAAAACTAAATGGGTTGGAATGGTACAAATATGATAAACCCGGCATTTATCATTTACTGGATAATTCAAAAAAAGATCTATTGCCATTTGACAGGCCAAACCTTCATACCGGCGGGGCAGGAGATATTGTAAATGCTATTAACGGAAGTCATGGTCCCAGTTGGAGAATGGTCGTGCAATTAACAACACCCGTGGAAGCCTATGCTGTTTATCCCGGTGGCCAAAGCGGAAATCCCGGCAGTAAATATTATGACAATATGGTTGATAGCTGGGTGGCGGGGAAATACAACAAACTTTGGTTCATGAAAGAAGGAGACAGGACTGATAAGAATATTAAGTGGACGATGAAGTTTAATAAAAAGAGTTAATTGGTTTATTAGTTAATTAGTATATCAGGAACATACCCTCACGGGAGAAATTTTCAAATAATAGAAACCTGCGACCTAATAAACTAATTAACCAATTAACAAATAAACTAATTATATGAAATTTTTTGTAGCGGTAATATTAACAGCACTACTGGCTTTTATCAGCGGATTGTTTTTGCCATGGTGGGATATTGCTGTTACATCTTTATTGATGGCCCTGCTCGTACATCAAAAAGCAGGCAAGGCATTTCTTGCTGGCTTTTTGGGTGTTTTTCTTTTATGGGCCGGCATTGCCTGGTGGATCGATATGAAGAATAACGGGGTGTTGTCAAAGAAAATAGCTTCCATACTTCCATTGGGAGGCAACGCCATATTGCTGATCATCGTTACAGGATTCATTGGCGGATTGGTAGCTGGTTTTGCAGCCATGAGCGGCAGTTTTCTTCGTTCTTCCGCCAGGTGATGTTAAAGCTTTACAAACAATCTCAATAAACATAACAGAATTCCGTTGCCGAAACTATCTTGTCGTACCATTTTTATTATGAAATACCTCCTGTTCACTTTTATATTCTCCTGCTCAGCATTTTTATCTTTTTCCCAGAAAATAAAAGGTGTTGTTTCCGACAATAACGGCAACATATTGCCCTTCTCTTCCATTTTTATAAAAGAAAATAATAAGGGAACCAATGCAAACAGCGAGGGGAAATATTCACTGAAACTTGAACCGGGTCAGTATACCCTGGTTTGCCAGCATGTTGGATACAAAAAAGAAGAAAGAAAGATCACCGTTGCCAACCAGGATATTGAGCTGAATTTTATTCTGGCGGTACAGGAACTGACCCTGCCCGATGTTGTGATAAAGAATGGAGAGGACCCGGCTTACCAGGTCATCCGCAATGCCATTAAGAAAAGGAGCTATTATGAAAAACAGCTTGATAAATTTGAATGCGAGGTTTATACCAAGGGACAGATGCGGGTAAGGAATTATCCGAATAAATTCTTTGGGAAAAAAGTTGATTTTGAAGATGGCGATACCAGCAAACAAAAAATGCTGTACCTGTCTGAAACCATTTCAAAGTATTCGGTTGAAAAACCAAAGAAAGAAAAAATTGAAGTGATCTCATCCAAAGTAAGCGGGCAAAGCGGTGGCTTTGGTCTCAGTGTGCCGCAGTTCTTATCTTTTTATAATAACAATGTGTTCGTCGCCGACAACCTCAATCCAAGAGGTTTTATTTCTCCCATTTCAGAAAATGCGCTGAACTATTACCACTACAAACTGGAAGGAACTTATTTTGAAGATGGCCGGGAGGTCTCCCATATCAAAGTAACTCCAAAAAGAAAACAGGAACCACTCTTCAGCGGTACTATTGATATTGTAGCGGATGACTGGAGGATCCATTCATTGCAGTTATTGCTCACCAAGTCATCACAAATGGAACTGATGGATTCGCTGAGGATCGAACAACTATACAGGCCACAGAATAAAGATGTATGGTTCATCGCCAGCCAGGTCAATTATCTCGCCATCAAAATATTTGGGTTTGATGCGTATGGAAGTTTTGTAAATATTTATTCCAATATCAATATTGAACCTGCTTTTGACAAGCAAACTTTTACCAGCACTATTTTAAAATACACGGATAGTTCCAACAAACGTTCCGATGAATACTGGGAAAGATCAAGACCTGTTCCGCTGATGGCTGACGAAGAAAAAGATTATAAGCGAAAGGATAGCCTGGAACTCGCCAGGAAGGACCCGAAGTATATGGATTCATTGGAAAGGATCAGGAATAAAATTACGGTAGCCAATATTCTTTTATTGGGACAAACCTTTCAATCAGAAAGAAAAAAAACTTCCCTCAGTATTCCATCCATATTTGAGTTGTTAAGTTTTAATCCTGCTGAAGGATGGGTATTGTATCCTGCATTTGTTTGGACAAAAAGATTGGATGCAAATAATTCCGGTCGAAAAAGTATTACGATCGCTCCCAATTTAAGATATGGGATGGCCAATAAACATTTCAATGCACATCTTACCGTTGCTTACAATTTTGGAAAACAAAATCCAACAACCATAAGTTTGTCCGGCGGTAAACGGGTATTCCAGTTTAACAATAACAGTAATATCAGTGACAGGAGTAATTCAATTTCCTGCCTGTTGAGCGAGGAGAACAGGATAAAAAGTTATGAAGCGAAATATTTCAGGGGAAGTATCCGCAGAGCCATTGGAAACGGACTTACACTTACTGCAGGATTTCAATACCAGGACAGGACGCCATTGGAAAACCGGACAACTTATACATGGAGAGATAAGAAGGACAGGGAATACACTCCCAATTATCCCTTTGAAATAATGACGGAGAATATAAAGCGTCACCAGGTATTTATGGGTTTGATTGGGTTGAGATGGCAACCGGGTACCCGCTATATTGAAACGCCCGACCGGAAGATCAATATCGGTTCTAAGTATCCCGTGTTCACATTGCAATACATGCAAGGGTTTAAAAATTTATTCGGAAGCGATGAAAGTTTCAGCAAGTGGAAACTCAACATTACGGATGATATGAATTTTAAATTGCTGGGAAAATTCCGTTATCGCCTGGGGATTGGTGGGTTCATTGATACAGGCTATAATTTGCAGACGCCGGATTATAACCACTTCAACGGGAATCTTTCACTCCTGTCAACAGAGTATCTCAATAGTTTCCAGTTATTACCCATTTACCAGTTCAGTAATACATCCCGGTTTTATGCATTGGCACATGTAGAACATAATTTCAATGGTTTTTTGACCAATAAAATTCCGGGAGTAAAAAAATTAAATCTTTACCTCGTCGCCGGCGGCAATGGCTTTTATGTTAACAGCGATAAAAATTATTATGAGTTTTTTGTTGGTCTTGATAATATCTTCAAACAGATCCGGGTTGACTTTGTACAATCATACCTGCATGGAAAGCCCTGGCAAAACGGTATCCGGATCGGCCTCAGCAGGTTGGGAGGAAGAAGGGGAGATGATTGGCCCTGAGAAAAGCTGTTAGCTGCTAGCCCTTAGCCATTAGCTTTTTATCATTTTCGGTTTGTTGCATTTACTTATTATAATTACAATGTCCTCATTGTTTCCAATCAAGCTAACAGCTAAAGGCTAATAGCTAATGGCTTTCCTTCCTTAACTTTGCTCAGCTTTAGAATCAAGATGGCACAACTACACAACCGTATCTCCCGAAAGGAGTTGAAAGAACGCATTCAAAACGACCCCACGCCAAGAACTACCGTTTCTTTTTATTGTTATTTCAAGATCGAAGAGCCTGCTGAGTTTCGCAACATTCTTTATAAGCGACTGAATGAGCTGAACGTGATGGGAAGAATATACCTCGCACAGGAAGGCATCAATGCGCAGGTAAGTGTGCCTTCGGAAAAACTGGAAGACTTGAGATCCTTTCTTTATTTTTTTGAACCACTGAATGGAATAAGACTAAACATAGCTGTTGATGACGACGGTAAAAGTTTTTATGTACTGGATATAAAAGTGAGAAATAAAATTGTGGCCGATGGAATTAATGATCCCGGTTTTGACATGGCCAATAAAGGCAGGTATGTAAATGCAGAACAGTTCAACCAGCTTTCAAACGAACCCGGCACGGTTGTGATCGATATGCGGAACCATTATGAATACGAAGTGGGACATTTTGAAAATGCGATCGAAGTTCCTTCTGATACTTTCCGCGAACAACTTCCCATGGCAGTGGATATGATGAAAGAAGATAAAGACAAGAACATCATCATGTATTGCACCGGGGGTATTCGTTGTGAGAAAGCATCAGCTTATATGCTTCACCGGGGATTCGCCAATGTATTTCACCTCGAAGGCGGTATCATTAATTATGTGAACCAGGTAAAAGAAAAAAAACTCCCCAATAAATTTCACGGAAAGAATTTTGTATTTGATCAAAGGTTAGGAGAGAGGATCACCGATGAGATCATTTCCCATTGTCATCAATGCGGCAAACCGGCAGACAACCATGTGAACTGCGTGAGTGATGCCTGTCATCTTTTATTTATTCAATGTGATGAATGCAAAACAAAGATGGAAGGAACCTGCAGCAAGGAATGTTTTGATTTTATTCACCTGCCTGCTGAAGAACAGAAGAAACTTCGTTCAGGGATTGATAAAGGGAGAAATGTTTTTAATAAATCGAGAAAGAGAAGGATTAAAGGATAGAGAAAAGCTTCTTAATAAAAATTATCCTTTGATCATTGCTTTTAAGAACTGTTGTATATTTTCTGATCTTCCAATGGGTTCTAACAGGAATATAAAAAGGTTAACACCCAGGGCGAGCCAGGTAGCAGGATGTTTGAGTTTACCGTATTTCCATGCACCTAAGAGTAGCAATACTAATATCAGCGCCTGTGTGATATAAAGCGGAAGCATGATATTTATATTTGGCCATTCATTCCTGTGCATATCAACGTATACATTTTGTATCCCACGACCAAGAGCAGGCATCATGATGATAAATACGGTTGATATCAGCCACCAGGAGTGATCTTCTAATCGTTTCCGGTGAATGATGCTTTTTATTACGGCAAACCCGAACGCTGTCATCATTACGATTTCTACTGCAGCTACGCCAAAAAAGAACCAGGGTTGAAAGGGCCCAAACCGATCTGGCAATTCCAGGGCTTTCTGGGCTGTCACGATATCCCTGTTCAACATGCTCAATGCAGTTATACAAACAGCACCAGCAATGAACATGCCGATGATTCCATTAGTTCTATGCCTGGGCATTTGACCATGCGTAGCAAAATAAGGTTGAATGATCAGGTAAGCATACCAAACCGTACCAGTCCAATAATGTATATGAACGGACCATGCGTTATCAGAGAAGTCACCCCAATAATCTTTGTAGATGCCAAGTTGCATGACAACCATTGGAATTACCATCCATATGTGCAGGGTTTTATACTTGTTCATCTTATACAGCTCCTAAAATCTTTCTGATCAAAAGGTTTGATGTCTGAATTACCGACAACACATAAATTTATGATATAAGGCACATCCCCCAAAAAAGTATGTTGGTTGAAAATCAACAACCTGCTATTATACATTTTGTACCTGCCTGCCGGCAGGGAGGTAGCCGTTTGGACAATCCGTCCCAATAATTTTAAGTTGAACTAAAACAAGTCATAACAGGCAGCACCCGCAGTCCTAGTTGCGCCCTATCTGCGTCCTATCAGAGCCCTATCTGCGCCTTACCTAGTACGTCAATGTGGGCCCATAGGGCTTAATTTCTTTCCCCGACGAGTCTCCTCCGAATGAAACCAACAATAGCGGCATATCCGGAAAGGGACTCGTCGGCGAAGAAATTATGATCATTCTAATCCCAGTTGCTTTTTTAGCTTTACTGAAAGTTTATTTTTTACCAGTTCATAAGATTGCTGGAGATACTTCTTCCAGTCAGCCTTTTTCATTTTATTAATGTCTTCGATCCAGACCCATTTGTGTTTAGCTACATAAGGTGCAGGTTTGAAACCGGGCCAATTGCATATCTCTTCAAATTCTTCGTCTTTCACTTTAAAGGAAGCTGTTGTGGGGGATTGGTCAAGCCCGACCACGCAAAACATTTTTCCGCCAATGGAGAACACAAGGTCATGCCCCCATTTAATGTCTTCCGTTACAGCAGGTAATTGCCGGCAAATATTTTGGATGTCTTCAACGTTCATTTTGTTTCATTTTTTTCAGATAAGATCGTCAGCTGGTTTTCTGATTGTTCCCCCCAGAAACTGTCAGAGGAAATTCGTCGGGAAAGAATATATTCGTCACCCGCCATAGCGCCAAACCGCCCTGTTGAGCGTTCGCCTTTTGTTGCTATGTTTTGAACAAAAGAAAGTATTTGTTAATTAACTGATTTAATTCTTCAAAAGTAATTTTCAAACCATCTGTTGTGATACTCAAAGGGCTGTCAAAGAATTTATAATCGAAAATCATATTTACTTTATTAAACCAATTCTTTTGTCTTTTAATGTAAACATTCGGATTATTAACATCAAGAAAGATGACTTTTCGCCAAAATATTTTCTTGATATAAATTCTATTTATGTCTATCCACGCTATAGGCCCTTCATAGGCTCTTCTGATCCTTTTCTGCAGTCCATTCGTATCAATTATGAGTCCCGGCTTGTTTGTTCTGAGGTTCTTTAATGAATGATAACCTAAATAAAGGCTGCCTAAAATGCAAAGCCCGCCCATGACTAAATTGTAAGTTTTATAAGGGGACATGACCTCTGAAAATTTCTTTGCATTTAGTATAAGAAAAAGTCCAAACGTCAATAATGCGATTGATTGTACGAGAAAGCCGACTACTTTTCTTTTACTTATTGGAACCGTAATTTGATTTGAAGTTTGCTCCATATTCTAAGTCAAAAGGTGACGCACAACACGTAAATTTATGCTATTAGATGCAGCAATCAAAAATTGTCATTATTGAAGAGCCACCCACTTCAAACAAACCGGCTTCCCAATCAAAATTCTTTTACCGGTATCAGTAAGTAATCCTGTCTTCAGATCTCTTTTAAAAATTATGATCTCATTACTGTTCTGATTTCCCGCCAACAAAAATTTTCCGGTTGGATCAAAATTAAAATTTCGGGGCGTTAAGCCCAGTGTGTTTTGATGATCTAACAGTTTTATCATCCCTGTTTTTGCATCAATAGAAAAAATAGCAATGGTATTCGAAGAACCACGGTTGCTGCTGTATAAAAACTTTCCATCGGGTGAAACATGGATATCGGCGCTGCCGGCCGGGCCTTTATAAGTCAATGGCAATGCTGACAAAGATTGAATTTCGTGCAGGTCTCCATTACCGAAATCGCGGAAGACGGCAATGGAACCGGATAACTCTTCAACGAGATAAACATATTTACCATTGGGATGAATATCGATATGCCGCGGACCCGAACCTGCACCCGGGCTTACATAACCAAGTTTGGAAGGAATAACTCTCCCGGTCTTTGCATCAAAGTGGTATGTCATTATCTTATCAATTCCCAGATCCGGAACATACAGGTCGTAATTATTTTTTTTCAGGAATACTGCATGTACATGCGGCGATCTTTGACGGGTGGTATCTAAACCGGAGCCTTTATGTTGTATCACCTGGCTCGCTTTTCCAAGCACTCCTTTTACTGAAACGGGAAGAATGGAAAAATTTCCTGTGCTGTAATTCCCGGCAATGACCCATTTGCCGGTTTGATCAACGGTGATATAGCAGGGACTGTTTCCTTCGGAAGATTGCCGGTTGATTGCGGTAAGGATACCTGTTTTTTTGTTAAAAGAAAATGAACTTACCCCACCGCCTTTGCCGGTACTGTCGCCGGTTTCATTTACAGAATAAACATATTTCTGATTTACCGGGATGGCAAGGAAAGAGGGATTGGAAGTTTTAACATGACTTATTTCTCTTACTGATCCGTCCTTGCTGTTGAATTTGTAAACATAGATCCCTTCGCTTTTTGGAGAATCATAAGTTCCTACAAGAAGATAATACTCCTGCCCGGTTGCCCGGAGCAGCAGAAAGATCAGTAAGAAAGAAATAAAATGTTTTTTCATAAAACAAATATAAAACGATGAGTATACTTTCTTCAAATGATTTTAACAAATCTATGCAGGAACAAAACAGTTTTGGCACAGTCTTATCATTGCTTTACACGGAAAAAATATTTGAAACAATTTAAAACATTAAATCATGAAAAAATTTATTACTCTGTCCGTCTTCGCTTTTATAGCAACTATCTTTTTGGCAAGCTGTGTGAAAGATAGTCATTACGGCGGCGGTATCAACGAAGGCTACTGGCTCTCCAAAGAAAGAGGCGAGGTAGTTTACAGCGACAGTTATTGTAATTACTTTGTGGTGGAAACGATCAATGGGTATAGCGTTGTCCGTTCTTACGGGGGTTATAAACCTTTTGAACAAAGCATAGTGTATGGTGATCTAAGCTATGCCGGTACCCGGGAATTTTACAACCGTTCTACCGGAGTTGTCTTTACAGCCACGGTCACTGATTACTGGCTGACCTATTCCGAAGCGCAGGATGCATTGGATTATTACTGCCCGCTTGGAAAGGGACTGGCAAGAACATTCAGTAAAGCAGACAATGGAAAAGGAACGCAAACATTTATTCCTAAGTAAGCTGTCGGGGTTTGTCATGCCGAGGCACGAGGCATCTCAAACTCTTAAAATGAACGATTGTGGTAGTCTATGAGATTCCTCCTACGTCGGAATGACAAGATTCCTTGCATAGTCAGCCAACCTGGTTACCGGTTTTCCGAGTTCATTCCAGGTTTGCTGGCTATCCATTTTTTCGGGGTATTTGTTCAGGGCTTCGCAAATATGCCAGCCATAATTGAATTTCTGAATAAAGATCCCCATGAACTTCACGATCCCCATCGGAGCTTTCAGAGTTGAAAGCTTCGATTTTTTATAATTGGCAATAAAGATCTTCGCTGCTTCATCAGATGTAAAAGCCTCCGGGCCCTGGATATTGTATTCTTTGTTTTCATGTCCGGCTATTTCAAATGACCTTGCGACTTGTTTGGCATAATCAGCGGCAGCAATGAACCACATCGGCATTTCAGATCTTCCCAACAGGCCCACTTTATTTCCCTGCATCATCTGGTAAGGAATTGTTTCCATAAATGTGGAAGGGTAGAAGATGGTATAAGGAATGCCGGAGGCTTTGATCTTTTCAACAGCTGCCTGCTTGATACGGAAAGCCCACCAGTGAAAACCATTCATGCCTTCATAGAAATGAACTAATGAAGAAAGATAAGCCAGTCTCTTCATGCCGGTCTCTTTGGCTGCCGAAATGATATTATCGACACCTTCTCTTTCGGGTTGCGGGTGTTTTTCTTTGGAGGATTGATGCACGGACAGGTTCATATAGACCGCATCTGTTTGAGCAAATGCTCTTACCAGCGTTGACCTGTCAAACACATCTCCCTGTAAAATTTTTGCAAAAGGAAATAATGCCTGCGCTTTTGTTGTATCTCTTGCAAGAATAGTTACATCAAAACTGGAGTCGATCAGTTGCGCAGCTACAGGTTTACCAAGCATGCCGGTAGCACCGATAATTAAAATTCTCATGCCGGAAGTTTTTGTAATGATTGCAAAATTCTTTGATAAGTTTCTTCATCGCTCAATGGTTGCGGGATAAATTTTTCACCGATCACTTTTTCGTACAGTTCGATATATCTTTTCGAAATAGTGTTCACCCAATCATCACCCATTGCCGGAACGACCTGGCCTTCTTTGCCCATAAAATTATTTGCGATCAGCCACTCCCTGACAAATTCTTTGCTCAGTTGCATTTGTCGTTCGCCTTTCGCTTGTCGTTCTTCAAAACCATCCGCATAAAAATATCTTGATGAATCAGGCGTATGGATCTCATCCATCAGGTAAATGGTATTACCGATTTTCCCGAATTCATATTTTGTATCAACAAGTATCAACCCTCTTTGAGCAGCAATTTCTTTTCCCCTTGCAAATAATTTCAAAGCATGATCACATAATGTTTTCCATTCTTCCGTTGTTGCCAATCCCGTCCTGGTTATTTCTTCGGCTGAAATATCTTCATCATGCCCCTCGGCCGCTTTTGTTGAAGGAGTAATGATGGGAGCGGGGAAAAAATCATTTTCCTTCATTCCTTCCTGCAATTTAATGCCGCATAGAATTCGTTTGCCGGAGGAATAGGTTCTCCAGGCGTGACCGGTGAGATTACCCCTGACCACCATTTCAATTTTAAAAGGGATACATTTTTTCCCGATCGAAACATTGGGAGATGGTGTATCCAGCAGCCAGTTGGGACATATATCGCCTGTTGCATTCAACATATATGCGGCGATCTGGTTCAACACTTGTCCTTTGAAAGGAATTGGCCGGGGCAGAATGACATCGAAAGCCGAGATACGGTCGGAAGCGATCATAACGAGCCATTGGTTGCCGATAGAATAAACATCCCGGACCTTTCCCCTGTAAAAAGCAGTTTGATTCGGGAAAGAAAAACCATCCATTTTTCGAAAGTAAGGAGGGGGAAAAGACCAGCCAATCCGGACCGCTCCAAGATTTCAACAATTTGTTCTTTTGCCTTAAAAATTAAATTTTTAGATAAAGCTTACAATGCTTATTTTTCCGTCAAATTCCTGCGAAGGAATCCCTTTTGAACAAAACTAAAACTTCCTTATTATGAGAAAAAGCTACCGCTTTTTGACTGCCTGGCTTATAGCCGGACTCTTTTCTCTTTCAGCTAATGCACAATCAGTTACCGTTTCGGGTACGGTTAGCAACAGCACTTCTAAAGAAAATGTCCCTGCCGTTTCTGTTCTTTTAAAAGGCACAAACCAGGGCACGTTTACCAATTCACGTGGCGAATTCAGTATTAAGGTGGCCAAGCTACCCGTGGTGCTCGTTTTCAGTTCTGTGGGATATTATAGCCAGGAAGTGACCGTTTCTGATGCTTCAAATCCGGTAACTGTTGACTTTGTAGTTAACAATGAACTGGGCCAGGACGTAGTTGTAGCTGCTACAAGAACTCCAACGCGGATACTTGAATCACCGGTTACAATAGAACGAATGAACAGCGCTGCGATCAGAAATATTGCCGCCCCATCCGTTTATGAATCACTCACCAACCTTAAAGGTGTGGATGTGCATACTGCCAGCTTAACTTTCAGGACAGTAACTACCCGTGGATTTGTAAGTAGCGGTAATACCCGTTTGAATCAGTTGGTTGATGGAATGGATAACCAGGCTCCCGGTCTCAACTTTTCTGTAAGCTCCATTGTTGGATTGACAGACCTGGATGTTGATAATATTGAGATTTTGTCCGGTGCTTCCTCTGTTCTCTATGGTTCAGGAGGCATGAACGGAACTGTATTGATAACAAGCAAAAATCCTTTTAAATACCAGGGTTTGAGTTATAATATCAAACAGGGTATAATGCATGTGGATGGCAAGCAGCGCAATGCAGCCCCTTATTATAACTGGTCATTCCGTTATGCTAAAGCCATCAGGAACAGGCTTGCTTTTAAAATTAGCGCTGAGCTTATTAAAGGCAGCGACTGGCAGGCTGATGATTATCGTAATAAAGGACAGATAGGAATACTCAGTGCTGTAAAGGGAGGCAACCGTCAAAATGATCCAAACTATAACGGTATCAATGTTTACGGAGATGAGACTGATATCAACATGGATGCTTTTTCTTTTTTTGTACAGGACCAAACAAGGAGAGGTCTTTTGGCTGCATCTGGAGGACTGTTAGATGTTGTAAATTCTTTAAATGCGTATTTTACTGCCATCGGTAATCCTCAATACCCTTCAAATGCACAGGTTGGAGCAGCTATTGCACTTTTTCCCGCACCGTTTCAACCAAGTGTTCAAAGCATGATGCCTTTTTATATCGGGTTAAGAAATGGCTATTACAGAAACCAAAATATTTCAAGAACAGGATATGCTGAAAAAGACCTGGTGGATTATAATACTTTAAATGTAAAATTGAATGCTGGTCTTCATTGGAAGATCACAGATAAGATCGAGGCTTCCTGGAACACTTATTTTGGAACTGGAACTACTGTTTATACAGGAGCTAACAGGTATTCATTAAGGAATTTCAGGATGGCACAGCATAAATTAGAAGTGAAGGCGAAGAACTGGATGGTTCGTGGTTACACGACACAGGAGAATGCCGGCGATTCCTATATTGGTGATGGGGTTGGAGCTTTCTTAAATGAAGCAGCTCGTCCGAGCGGTACTATTTGGCTGCCAAATTATATAGGAAGTTTTTCTGAGCTAAGACGTGCCCAGGGACAGATAGGAGTTCCTGCTTCAGCAGTTCAAAGCGATATCACTATTCATAATTTTTTGCGGGACGTTTTTGATAATATGACGATTAACCCTTTAACGGGTCTGCCCATTCCGGGTTCTCCACGTTTTATACCGGGCACAACTGCATTTGATGCCGCTGCAAAACAAATAAAAAATACACCTGTTAATAAAGCAGGAGGCGCCAAATTCCTTGACAAATCAGATTTATTCGCGGCAGAAGGACAGTTAAACTTATCGGATGCATTACGCTTTACGGATAAAGTTGAAGTTATTGTCGGAGCACAATCGAAACAGTGGGTACTGAATTCACAGGGAACTATTTTTGCCGATACAGCAGGAGCTATCAAGGTTAATGAATATGGGGCACATGTCCAGTTAAAGAAAAAATTATTGAATGATGTACTGACACTGACATTGGCCGGCCGTTATGATAAGCAAACAAATTTTGATGGAAAATTCACGCCGAGAGTTGCAGCAGTTTTCAAAGTGATGAAAGATAACTTCCTTCGTTTATCATACCAAACATCTTATCGTTTCCCGTCAAACCAAAACCAATATATCAGCTTAAGGCTTGGTGGTGGCAACAGTTATTTGATCGGAAGTTTACCTGGATTTCAGACTTTTTACAAACTGAACTCGACCAAACCCGGCTACACAGCTGCCAGCGTATTAAGCTACAGGGCAGGTACTATGGCCGATTCAAGCAGGCTGGTCCAGGCTGTTTATACTCCATTAAAACCGGAAACAGTTAATTCATACGAAATTGGTTATAAAGGGATCATTGGCAAGAGACTGTTGGTTGATGCTTATTATTATTTAAGCAAGTATAATGACTTTATTGTAAGTGTTGCAGTAGCCCAGGGTTCAACAACCGGGTATAAATATGAAGTGTATTCCGGTTTCAGCAGCAACAGCCTTTCCTATAATCAAAATTCAACCCAGGTTGTAAAATCAAATGGATGGGGTATTGGTATCGAATACAAGGTATTGGGGAACAAGAGTTATTATTTATATGGGAATATTTTCTCTGATGATCTGAGACACGTGGCTCCAGGAGATGTTACTTATTTCAATGCTCCGCATATCCGTTACAATATAGGGTTGAGAAATGAAAATGTTTGTCACAATATCGGTTTCAATGTGGTGGTAAAATACCAGGACAATAACTATTACGAAGGAACTTTTGTAAGTGGCACTCTTCCATATTTTACATGGGTGGATGCACAGATCTCTTACCATCCATCTCCCAAGAGCACTTTCCGTGTAGGCGGCACCAACCTCGGTAATAATTATTACCGCACAGGTTATGGCAGCCCTGCAGTGGGTGGTTTATATTATATCAGTTATGGATTCAACCTCTAATCCGGAAATTGGGTTATACTAAGTATAAAAAAACCCCCGCTTTTGCGGGGGTTTTGTTTTATGGAAAAAGATTTCTTATTCATCTTTAACTGCAATGTTAAAAGCAAATGAGAGGTTTAGCTTCAATTTTGATTATAATAGGTCTGTTAATCTTCTTGTTTTTATGGATAGCTGTGGAAGATGACAAAAGATGGTTCAATAAATTCTGTAAAGAAAATCAAGGCCCGGATAGTATTAGGATGAAAGACACAGTCCATTATTTCAAACAGAAATAAAAAAAAGGATCACCAGTTTCCCGGCAATCCTTTCTCATTCCTTATTTCTAATTTCTTATTCCTGATTTATAAATGTATCGCCTCTCCATACGCCACTTCAATCGCATCTTTAATACTTTCACTGATGGTCGGGTGGGGGTGGATGGCATTCAGCACTTCATGATACGTGGTTTCTAATTTGCGGGCAGTTACTGTTTCGGCAATAAGCTCTGTAACATTATAACCGATCATGTGAGTGCCTAACCATTCGCCGTATTTAGCATCGAATATCACTTTGATAAAACCTTCGAGGTGACCGGCAGCAGATGCTTTTCCACTTGCACTCAGCGGGAACTTACCTACTTTCACTTCATAACCGGCATCTTTGGCTTGTTTCTCCGTGTAACCAACAGAAGCGATCTCCGGAACACAATACGTGCAGCCGGGAATATTATTATAATCGATCGGTTCGGGCTGATGATGATATTTGTTTTCATTGTAAGCGATAGACTCTACACAAACTATTCCTTCCTTGCTGGCAACATGTGCCAGTGCCTGCCCGGGAGAACAATCACCGATAGCATAGATACCCGGCACATTGGTTTGTCCATATTTATCCACCATGATGCGGCCCTTATCGGTTTTAATAGTTAATGTTTCCAACCCGATCCCTTCAATATTGGCGGCCACACCAACCGCACTTAATAATACATCGGCTTCCAGTGTTACTTCGCCACTGGCTGTTTTCACTTTTGCTTTCACGCCATTACCCGAAGTGTCAACAGCAGTCACTTCGCTGCTGGTCATAATATCAATGCCTTGTTTTTTATATTGTTTCTCCAGTTCTTTGGAGATCTCTTCATCTTCAACCGGCACAACACGGGGTAAGAATTCAACGACGGTAACTTTTGTTCCCATGCTGTTATAGAAATAGGCAAACTCAACACCAATAGCGCCGCTACCCACCACGATCATTGATTTGGGCATTTGCGGTAATACCATCGCTTCCCGGTAACCAATGATCTTCTTGCCATCTATTTTCATGGTTGGCAATTCCCGGCTGCGTCCACCTGTGGCAATGATAATATGTTTCGCTTCTACTGTTTGTTTTTTGCCGTCTTTATCCGTCACTTCCAGTTTTCCTTTGGCTATTAATTTTCCAAAACCCATGATCACATCGATCTTATTCTTCCGCATCAGGAACTGAACACCCTTACTCATTTTATCGGCAACGCCACGACTTCTTTTGATTATTGCTTCAAAGTTGGGTGTGCCCGAAGCCTCAATTCCAAAATCTTTGGCATGTTTGATATACTCATTTACCTGGGCGCTTTTCAGCAGCGCTTTGGTGGGTATGCAGCCCCAGTTGAGGCAGATGCCACCAAGACTTTCTTTTTCTATAATAGCAGTTTTAAAACCAAGCTGGGTTGCACGGATAGCTGCCACATAACCGCCCGGGCCGCTACCAAGAACCACTACATCGTATGCCATATTTAATTAATTGGTTGATTAGTTAATTGGGTATTCGTCTGTAAGAATTGCGAAGTTATCCGAAAAGGGGGAATCAGGCAAAAGGACCGGTTATGGGTAATGTCCGGTTTTCAATATTTCTCGCAGCGTTCGCTGCGAAGCAGCGGCGTCCCGATAGCTATCGGGATTGCGTTCCGTTGCCTCTTTGCGGGCTCTGCGTGAAATCAAAACCGGACACTACCCGGTTATGATGCCGTTTCTTAATTATTTATTACCGTTAAGCAAAAAAATGCGACCGGGATGCTGTTTGTTGGATATTTTCGTTGATTGGAATTTAGCGTGAGAAAATATTCGTTCTTATGTATCCTGGTGCTTATTCGTTTTGCTGCAGAAGCTCAATCCGGACAGGATCGTCATATCAGCCTTTTGGTCTCGGCTGAATCCACTCCATTATATAAAGCTACAGTAAGCCTTCTGAAAGCGGATTCTTCTGTGCTGATGATAGAAGTTACCGATGCAGGAGGTAAGGTCACTTTCAGGTCATTACCTGCAGCCCAATATATCATGCGGGTAACCAATATTGGTTACCAGACAATTTTCACAAAGACCATCGACCTTGTTAATAAGATATCAGCAGAAGAAACGATCGATCTGCGACCTGACGCTACTTTGTTGAAAGATGTTAGTGTTACCGCCAAAAAACCTGCCGTTCAATTCTTACCTGATAAAACGGTCGTGAATGCGGAGGCATCAATCACCAGTGCCGGAGGTACTGTTATGGATGTATTGGAAAAATCGCCCGGTATTACGATCGGCAAGGACGGGTCCATCATCATGAAAGGAAAGCCAAGCGTTATGGTACTGATAGATGGAAAACAAACACAGCTTAACGGAACGGAGCTGCAGGCCTATCTTTCAGGCCTGAATGCGTCCCAGGTAGCTACGATTGAACTGATCGATAACCCTGGCGCAAAGTATGATGCCGCAGGGAACGCAGGGATCATCAATATCAAAACAAAAACAAGTAAGCAGAAAGGATTTAACGGATCACTAAGCCTCAGCCTGGGACAGGGTTTTTTCACAAAGAATAATAACAGTCTTAACCTGAATTACAGGAGTGGAAAATTCAACCTGTTTGCGAATTATGGCATACGATTGGCCAAAGAGAGAATGAAGATATATACGTTACGGAAATACCATGATGTGAATGGTAATGATTCATTGCTATTACAACAGCCAAATGTCGACAGGTCAAAATTCACCTCACACAATTTAAAGACGGGGATCGATTTTTTTGCCGGGAAGCATACGACACTGGGAGTAGTGTTTACCGGTAATCTTACCAACCGTGAGAATAACAGTTTTAGTGCCATTGACTGGATGAGCCCATCTTATGTTATCGATTCGACGATCATTACTTCCGGAACCAGGTCTACCCGTTTCGAGAGAGCCGGTTTTAATTTTAATGTGAAGCAAACTATTGATGCTACCAGTGAAATTTCAGCGGATATTGACTTTATTAAATTCTCCATCAATGGAGATCAATATTTTCAAACCCAGTTGATCGCACCGGGCAGTGCTGTACAGGCAACAAAGGGAAACATTCCATCAACACTCCATATTTTTACTGCGAAAATTGATTATTCAAAAAGATTCAAAGGAATGCTTTGGGAAGCAGGGCTAAAAACGGCCAGCACGAACACCGACAACCTTGCGGAATATTATTATCATGATGGAACCAGCTGGCAGGAGGACCTGGGACGCAGCAATCATTTTTTGTATAATGAGAAAATTCATTCCGTTTACAGCAGCATTGACAAAGAAAAGAGCAAATGGCATTGGCAGATCGGTTTGAGATATGAGCTTACTTCCTACAAGGCCAATCAACTGGGTAATACGGTTGTGAAAGACTCTTCATTCAAAAAGAATTACGGAAGCCTGTTCCCTTCGGGCTTTGTGTCTTTTAGTGCAGACTCCAACAATACTTTCACGCTGCGTCTTGGCAGGAGAATAGACAGGCCCCAGTTTCAAAACCTGAATCCTTTCCTGGTAACTTTAAATAAATACACTTTTGAGGGCGGTAATCCATTTATTAAACCGCAATACACCTGGAACTTCGAGCTGATGCATAATTATAAGAATGTCCTTTCCACCGGTATTTCCTATAGTTACCTGAAAGATTATTTCTCACAGATATTTATCATTGATTCTAACAGCAGTAATGTCAACAAGAACATAATCATTTATACAAGGGGAAATGTGGGGACTTTTCATAATATCGGGATCTCTGTAACCCTTCAAACACCCATCACTACATGGTGGAGCATAACAAGTACGGCAGTATATAACCATAAAATAATAAAAGGATTTGTTTGGGCGCCCATACGGGCAACGATCGATCAACTAAATTTTAGTTTGAATAACCAGTTTCAATTTAAAAAAGGGTGGGCAGCAGAGATAAGCGGGTATTATTTAACAAAAAGCCAGATCGATCTGCAGGAATATTTAACACCACAGGGTGAATTGGGCGCTGGTATTTCTAAACAAATTTTAAAGAATAAGGGATCGCTCCGGCTGGCCATACGGGACATATTCCATACCCAGAATTATTCAGGGTATTCGACCTTTGAGAATTCCGACGAGCCTTTTAAAATAAAATGGGATACCAGGATCGTGAGAATTACATTCAGCTGGCGGTTTGGTAAAGCGATGAAAGCAATAAAGCGGTCGGGTGGCGGGGCAACAGACGAGACAGATCGGGTAGGATCGGGTAACTAGAGTTAAATTCCCTGGAAACCTGTCTGTACCAGCTTTCCACAGGTGTGGGTAAATCCGGGCAAAAGCTCCTAATTTTCTTATCTCTTATTCCTTATTTCTTATTTTTTCCCCCTACCTTTGCCGTCCAAAATTTATTATAAATCATGGCCAGAGTTTGTCAGGTTACAGGTAAGGTTCCGGTTCGGGGAAACAAGGTTTCTCACTCGAACATTAAAACGAAGCGCCGTTTTCTTCCCAATTTGCAGAAGAAACGCTTTTACCTGGCCGAAGAAGATAAATGGATCATCCTGAAATTAACAACCAATGCGATCCGCTCTATTAATAAGAAAGGACTTTATAACGTGGTAAAAGAGCTCAGGGCCCAGGGTCAACATATTTAACCCTTCTCCCGATAGCCATCGGGATCAGGGTGACAATCGAAAAAAGAAAATAAAATTTTAGACAATGGCAAAGAAAGGAAACCGGGTACAGGTAATTATGGAATGCACCGAGCATAAAACAAGCGGCAAGCCCGGCACAAGCCGCTATATTACTGTGAAGAACAAAAAGAACAATCCCGAAAGACTGGAGTTGAAAAAGTACAACCCGATCTTAAAGAAGATGACTGTTCATAAAGAAATTAAATAACAATTTGAAGATTTGAGGATGTGCCGATTTGATGATGGCGCATTATCACCAAATTTTCAAATCATCAAATTTTCAAATCAGAATCATGGCAAAAGCAGCAAAAACGGCGATCAAGACCAAGGATGCAAGAGCAGCCGCCGAAGCAAAGAACTGGACAAAAGTGATCAAGGCTGTACGCAGCCCCAAGACCGGCGCTTACACTTTTAAAGAGCAGATCGTTCATAAAGACAAGATCAAAGATTTTCTGGCTCAGAAGTAATGTTGAGCCGTTGAAAGATATTCGAAAGCTATTCGTAACTAAACGGATGGCTTTTGTTGTTTAAAACTGTATACGGTCATATATGTCATATAAGTCAAATGGGTCATATCCAAAGCAGGAAGTACATTTGATTTTTGAAATGATATATATGACTTATTTGACCAATTTGACTTTTATGACTTAAGTAACTATGGGATTCTTTAATAAACTATTCGGTAAAAAAGAAAAAGAAAGCCTTGATGAAGGTTTGAAAAAAACCAAGGAGAGTTTCTTTGCTAAAATTACGAAAGCAATTGCCGGCAAGAGTACTGTTGATGAAGAAGTATTGGATAACCTTGAAGAAGCATTGGTAGGCGCTGATGTTGGCATCGAAACAACAGTAAAGATCATTGAGCGGATAGAGAAAAGGGTGGCCAAAGATAAATACATGAACTCTTCGGAGCTCAATAAAATGTTACAGGAGGAAATTGAGACATTGCTGGTAGATGCTGCCGAATCAAATAGTTATGCTTTTGATTCAGGGCTTCCGGCAAAGCCATATATCATTTTAGTAGTAGGTGTGAATGGAGTTGGCAAAACAACAACGATCGGTAAACTGGCCTATAATTTTAAGAAAGCAGGAAAGGATGTTTTGTTAGGCGCCGCGGACACGTTCAGGGCCGCAGCAGTTGATCAATTGACGATCTGGAGTGAAAGAGCCGGAGTGCCGATCGTAAAACAAGATATGGGCAGCGATCCCGCGGCCGTTGCTTTCGATACTGTGCAGAGTGCTTTGGCAAAAGGAAGCGATGTAGTATTGATCGATACGGCCGGAAGATTGCATAACAAGGCCCACCTGATGGAAGAACTCGGCAAGATCAAAAGAGTGATCCAAAAACTAATCCCTGATGCGCCACATGAAGTATTATTGGTGCTGGATGGTTCAACAGGACAGAATGCACTGGAACAGGCCAAACATTTTACAGCCACAACGGATGTTTCGGCAATTGCCATCACTAAATTGGATGGCACTGCCAAAGGTGGTGTGGTGCTGGCCATAGCGGATCAATTTAAAATACCGGTGAAGTTTATTGGCGTGGGAGAGAAGATGGAAGATCTGCTGGTTTTTGATAAGCATGAATTTGTGGATAGCCTTTTCAACCTCCAGGCATAAATTCTTACAAAGTTTTACATAAAGAGATGTTCCCGAAACTATGCGATTCATAGCCTTTGAGTTCGGGGGAGACATACTTTAGTTGAAAGGACAATGCAAATTTTCCCATTGAAACTAAAAAGAAGAATTCACCGGTGCTGGTAAGATGTTGCATTTTCCGGTCTGTTCCCAATGGAGATTGTTTGTCATGTACAGGTGATCTTTTATTGAACAGTCCACCCTGTAATAAAGCATTGTACAATACGAGATTTGCAGAGATCTTCACTGACATGGAAGCATGTATTTCTTTTCCCGGGAAATATTGTCCTGACAATCCGTTGAAATAGTTTTTCAAATTACCGGCCCGTACACAAATGCCAGCCGAAAGACCATCATTCATCGTTCCACCGCGGACCTGGCCGGTGCCAATAAAACTGGCCAATTTATTACGGGCTATTAATTTCTCTGCTTCGATATTAAAATTGAGCAAAAGATCGGTGGGTAACTGGTAGTCCCAACCCATCGGGGGCGGATCTTTGATGAGATGATGAAAAAAAAGATGTGTTTGTTTTGCAAATGAAGGAGGCCCCATTACTCCAACAACCCATTCGGATTGAAAACTTATATTCTTAACAGGATTGGCAGAATGTATCGTATGTATTGCAAATAAAGCTCCTGAGTAAGGATAATCATTTTTGTCAGGTACGGCGAGACTTGTTTTCTGAGGGGCGAAGATCATCTGCATCATTCCCCATCCTTTTGTGGTCACAGGATCCGGACCGGCGAATTTATTAAACCAGGTGAAGAAGTTGGACCGCCTTTTAGAACTTGTATAAAAGAGATCAACCCGGTTACCGCTTGTATATCCCCAATCGGTGGCATTATCCGAGGGGACCAGGGCGTCATTATCGGCAGATAATCTGAAAAAAATATTTTTCAGATGTTTCTGTTGAGAAAACGCTGTATAGAAGGAAAGGAGGAAAGACAATAAAACTATCTTTCTTTTCGGAACCCGGTAATTTGCCATACTATTTCATATTCCCGATGATCTGGCCTGTTATTTCTGAGAATTTCTTCATGGCATTCGAAGCGGCCTGGTCGGCCCTGATCATTCTTTCCATAATCATCTTCATCTTCAGTTGTTGTTCCTCGCCCTGTTTGGAAAGTGAATCCCTTTGATCTTTCAGTTTATCGAGCTCTGTATTTATTTTTTTGAGATCAGCTTCCAGTTTTATCGTCAGGGCATCGATTATTGTCAATTGATCACTGGTTTCCTGTTTACTTGCCGTGTACGAAGCGGAGTTCAGCTGATTCATAGCTGAGATATTGGCTAAATCTTTTTGTGCCATGACTCCTGATGTACCTAAAGCCAGAAGCAAGGAGAAAATTATTTTTTTCATAGAATTGTGTATTAAGATAGTGACTTAATCTGGATGACTGAGGATCAGTTAACGCTGCAAGATACAAACCTTTCAAACTACCAGGAACCTATAATATCAGTACCTTTGCGGCCGCATGAAAACCAAATCGTTAAAAAGAGATAAAGTCAACATCATCACCCTCGGGTGCAGCAAGAATATGGTCGACAGCGAAGTGCTGAGCGGCCAATTGCTGGCCAATGATATTGATGTGGTACATGAGAATAAGAAATCAGATCACAACATCGTGGTGGTGAATACCTGTGGTTTTATTGAAAAGGCAAAAGAAGAAAGTATCAACACCATCCTGAACCAGGTGGAACTGAAACGGAGGGGCAAAATTGATAAAGTGTATGTGACTGGTTGCTTGAGTGAACGGTATAAAAAAAGTTTAGAGGAGGATATACCGGAAGTGGATGCATATTTCGGTACAATGGAACTGCCGCTGATCTTAAAACAATTTGAAGCCGATTATAAAACGGAATTATTGGGAGAACGTTTTTTAGCCACTCCCTCTCATTATGCTTATTTAAAAATATCCGAAGGCTGCAATCGCACCTGTGCTTTTTGTGCCATTCCTCTCATGAGGGGGCAACATATAAGCAGGCCAATGGAAGAATTGGTGAAAGAAGCAGAAGGCTTGGTGAAGAAAGGAGTGAAGGAGATCATGCTCATTGCGCAGGAGCTTACTTATTATGGTCTTGATATTTACAAAAAAAGAATGTTGCCCGATCTGCTGCATCGCCTGGCTGATGTAAAAGGATTGGAATGGATAAGACTGCATTATGCATATCCATCCAGGTTTCCTTTGGAAATTTTAGATGTAATAAGAGAAAGAGAAAATATCTGCAACTACCTCGATATGCCCCTTCAACATGCTGCCAATAATATGCTGAAAGCGATGAAGCGGCAGATCACAAGGGAAGAAATGGAAGAACTGATCATTGCCATTCGGGAGAAAGTGCCGGGTATTTGTTTACGCACCACATTGATCGCCGGATTTCCGGGTGAAACGAAAGATGATGTGGATGAACTGAAAGAGTTTTTACAGCGTCAGCGCTTCGACAGGGTAGGCATCTTTACTTATTCTCATGAAGAAGGAACCAGTGGCTTTGCTTTGACAGATGATGTGCCGGCTGAAGAAAAAGAAAGCAGGGCGCAGGAGATCATGGAAGTGCAGCAGGAAATATCTTTTGAACTCAACCAGGAAAAAGTCGGGAAGGTCTTCAAGACCCTTATTGATAAAAAAGAAGCCGGCCGTTATTTGGGCCGCACTGAATTCGATTCAGTGGAAGTGGACAATGAAGTGGTCATCCATTCTTCAAAAAAATTACCCATTGGTGAATTCGTGAACGTGAAGATCAGCAAAGCGTACGACTACGACCTGGAGGGTGAAGTCATTTAACCCAAGCACATCATAGGATATCTTCGGCTGGAAGAGTAAATTTCCAATCATCATTTATTTTGTTCCTTATAAGAAAAAAAACTTAAGTTTAAGTCCTTTCCGGTAAGGAGGAAAATGTCCGCTCACCAAACCTGTTTTTATTTAAACTAACTAAACAAGAATTGCCATGAGAAAAATCTTCATTGTTTGTTTATCGGGTCTTATTACCTGTACAAATTTAACAGCGCAAATTGATGCCGGATTATTCCGCTTCCCGGATGTATCACAATCACAGATCGTATTTACCTATGCCAATGATGTCTGGATAGTAAGTAAAGAAGGCGGCATGGCCAACAAATTAAGTTCACCTGCGGGAGTAGAAAGCTTTCCAAAATTTTCTCCCGATGGAAAAACAATTGCTTTTACTGGTAACTACGATGGCAACCAGGATGTTTATGCCATGCCTGCTTCAGGTGGTGTGCCCGTACGTATAACGCAACATGGTTTACCCGATCGTGTAGTGGATTGGACGCCCGATGGCAAACACATCTTATTTGCATCGGGTCGTGAGGCTGGCCGGGAAAGGTATAACCAATTTTTTACCATTGCTTCCACAGGCGGTCCGGCAGAAAAACTGCCACTGGCCTATGCAGAGTTTGGAAGTTATTCACCGGATGGAAAACAAATGGCATTGACTTTCCGGAGCACGGTTTTCAGAACATGGAAACGATACCAGGGAGGTTTGAGTGCCGATATTCATATTTTCAATTTTAAGGATCAGAGTTCTGAGAATATTTCTTCAAAAACGGATTTTGCGGATGAGTTGCCGATGTGGCACGGCAATTATATTTATTTTATTACTGACCGGGGACCCGAAGTGAGAATGAACCTGTGGCGTTATGATGTAAACAAAAAAACATCCGAGCAACTGACAAAATACAAAGACTATGATGTCCATTTCCCATCGCTGGGTCCTGAGGACATCGTATATGAAGCCGGTGGAAAATTATACCTCTTCAACCTGGCATCTCAACAAGCCAAAGAAGTAAAAATAAATGTGGTAACAGATAAAGCTGCCCTGAAACCCTCATCTGAGGCCACGGATAAATATATTCAGCATACAACCATCAGCCCGGATGGCAACCGTGTATTGGTAGAAGCCAGGGGAGAAATTTTTTCAGCGCCGGCTGAAAATGGCTATGTTAAAAACCTTACGAGGAGTTCCGGCATTGCTGAACGTTATCCTGCCTGGTCACCGGATGGAAGTATGGTAGCTTATTGGAGCGATCAGTCAGGGGAGTATGAGCTATGGACAATGGAGCCGGGTAAAGAAGGTTCCGCAAAAAAATTAACCAGCTATGGTCCCGGCTTTCGTTATAATTTATTCTGGTCGCCGGATAGCAAGAAGCTTGCTTTTATTGATAAAGCAATGAAGATAAAGATCTATGATCTCAGTAATGGCCAGACTTACGATATTGACAAAGGAATGCGGATGAGCCATGGTAATTTGGAAGGATTTACATGCAACTGGTCACCCGATAGCCGCTGGCTCACATATAGCCGCGACCTTGAGAATTATCACACCGCTGTTTTTATTTATGATGTACAAAATAAAAAATTGCAACAGGCTACAAGTGGTTACTATAGTTCTTTATCTCCTTTCTTTGACCAGGAAGGCAAATACCTGTACCTGCTTACCCGGCAGAATTTTCAACCCACCTATAGCAGCATTGATAATACTTTTATTTATCCCAACAGTACACAACCTGCTGTTATTAGTTTAAAGAAAAGTACCCTGTCATTATTAAATCCAAAAAATGATAAGGTAGAAATTAAAAAAACAGATGAGCCGGCAGATACGGCAAAGAAAAAAGATATGGCTACCACTGCGCCTGCAGCCAAACCAAAAATAGTTCCAGTTGAAATTGATTTTGACGGATTCGAATCAAGATTAGTTATGCTCCCGGTTAAAGCTGGTAATTATGGAAATATATCTGCGGTAAAAGGGAAAGTCATCTATCATAGCTTCCCGAATACCGGCGTAAGCGATGGAAAAGCTGTTGTTAAGTATTTTGATATTGAAAAAAGAGAAGAGAAAACAATTTTGGATGATGTGAACCGCTACTGGCTGACAGCTGACGGAAAGAAAATGCTGGTACAGCGTGCCGGTACATGGGCCGTGATCAAGCCCGAGGAAAATCAAAAATTCGAAAAGACAATTCGTACAGCTGAAATGACGATGGTTGTGGATCCTGCGCAGGAATGGAAACAATTATTCCTGGATACCTGGCGCATGGAAAGAGACTATTTCTATGATGCAGGTATGCATGCCGTGGATTGGAATCTTGTGAAGAGTCGTTATATGAAAATGCTGGACGGAGCAACCTGCCGTGAAGAAGTGAATTTTGTATTGGGTGAAATGATCGGGGAATTAAATGCATCGCATACATACCGCTCGGGCGGTGATGAAGAACAAGCTAAAGTTGACCCGGTGGGTTATCTCGGTATTAACTGGGCAGCCGAAGGGAATTTTTATAAAGTTGGTAAGATCATCAAGCCTGCAGTATGGGATGCCGAAGTACGTTCACCACTGGATAAACCCGGGGTGGATATAAGCGAAGGCAGTTATATACTGGCCGTAAATGGTATACCGCTTACAACTGAACAGGAACCTTTTGCTGCATTCCAGGGATTGGCCAATAAAACAGTGGAGATAACTTATAATAACAAGCCTTCGTGGGATGGAGCTAAAACAACAGAGGTGCAAACGATGAGTGATGAAGCCCGGTTGCGCAATCTCGCATGGATCGAAAGCAACCGCAAACGTGTGGAAGAATCAAGCAATGGTGACGTGGGTTATATCTATGTGCCAAGCACCGGCGTGGATGGTCAGAATGAATTGATACGCCAGTTCAATGCACAATGGGATAAAAAAGCATTAGTGATCGATGAACGGTTTAACAGCGGCGGACAAATACCGGATCGCTTTATTGAAATATTGAACCGTGAACCGCTTGCATTCTGGGCCATTCGTGATGGAGAAACATGGCCCTGGCCACCGTTCGCACATTTTGGTCCGAAAGTAATGTTGATGAATGGATGGAGCGGCTCAGGCGGGGATGCATTCCCTGATTATTTCCGGAAGAAGAAATTGGGTCCATTGATCGGAACAAGAACATGGGGCGGATTGATCGGTATCAGTGGTGTCCCTCAATTGATCGATGGCGGCAGTATCACTGTACCTACTTTCCGGATGTACAACCCTGACGGCACCTGGTTTAAAGAGGGTCATGGTGTGGATCCCGATATTGAAGTGCCGGAAGATCTTACAGCGATGGCGAAGGGAACCGATCCTCAATTGGAAAAAGCAATTAATGAAGTAAAGGATGAAATAAAGAAAAAAGGATTTGTCAGACCGAAAGCACCATCGGTTGAAAGCAGGAAAGCATTTTGAGCAGGGAGGCTGTTTCAACAATTTTTCAACACGGAGATACGGAGAAACGGAGTTACACAGAGTATTGATTTCCAATTTTACTCTCTCTGTGTAACTCCAAACCTCTGTTCCTCTGTGTTTAAATTTTTCACTTTTGAGACAGCCACTTTTTTTCTTAATTCTCCTTTACAGCTTTTTCAATATTCTTATCCGGTATTATCCAGACAAGAGCAACAATAATTACCAAAATTCCTGAAATGCGAACATCAATATATGCAGCAGGGATGGCTAATGTATAAGGGATAAAGGACAGCAATCCTTTCCTGGTTTGTTTTTGCAGCACTTCCATCATGACAGTGTTATGCTGATTACCTTTTCTAATAGCCAGCATCAGGAAGTAATAAGCAAGTCCGCATAGATCGGATAACAGTGCATATGCTGCCACTGTTAATTTATCAAAATGATTTTCTCCCATCCATGCCGTAGCAAAAGGCATCAATGAAAGCCAGAAAAGCAGGTGAAGATTAGCCCACATGATACCACTGTTCACTTCTTTAATGGTATGTATGAGGTGATGATGATTGCCCCAGTAAATACCCAACATAAGAAAGCTGATCACATAACTGAGAAATTTAAACTTCATTTCGGTTAATGCATGCCAGCTTGCTTCCGGTGGTCTTAATTCCAGCACCATAATGGTGATGATAATGGCAATAACGCCGTCGCTGAAGGTTTCCAGTCTTGTTTTGGTCATACCACAATATTAAAATTAAATTTACAAGTAATTTTATTCTTATGGTCAGTATTGAAACCGTCCGGCAATTGGCCTTATCCTTTCCCGAAACGGATGAGCATCCCCATTTCGATCGCCGGGCTTTCCGGGTAAAGAAAAAAATATTTGCCACTCTTTCTGAAAAAGATATGACCGTGAGTTTGAAACTAAAATTGATCGACCAATCGGTGTTTTGTGCTTTTGATAATACGGTTATCTATCCCGTGCCCGGCGGCTGGGGCAGGATGGGGTTTACCTATGTCAATCTTAAAAAAGTAAAGAAAGCAATGTTCAAAGATGCACTGACGGTTGCTTATTGTACAACGGCCCCGCCCAAGCTGGCTGAAAAGTATCTATCCAAATAGTTGTAAATATTATTTCTAACCTGCCTGCTGGCAGGGTTCATAATTCTCATCTTTTATTTACCTTAATGCCATGCAAAAGACCGGCTGCTTAAACTGTGGGGCTACATTGATACCTGGTCAGAATTTTTGTCCTAACTGCGGGCAAAAAACCGGTATCCCACGCATTACTACCCGCAGCCTGCTTCGTGATTTTTTGCAGACCATTCTTCATGCAGAAAAAGGAATATTTAACTTGTTGAGGGGATTGGCCAGGCACCCCGGCAGAGTAGTGACTGAATATGTTGAAGGAAAGAGGAAAAAATATTTTAATCCTTTTTCTTTCCTGGCGCTTTGTATTGCTTTTATGGTTTTAATGAATGGCTGGCTTAAACCATACCAGGATGTTCCTGTTCCCAACCAACAGGTAATCGTACGTTTGCCTGACGAAAAGACAAAGGAGCTTTATTTACTTACAGTAAAGCGATCAGCTGAGGCACAGGGATTCTTTAACAGGAACATGAATTTCGGGACACTGATCACAGCGCCTTTTTATGCGGTTTTCCTTTGGCTTTTTTTTAAACGGCGTGGCCGCAACATGGCTGAAATAGCAGTAGCCTACATATTACTCACCGCCTTTATTGATGTTTTATTTACTGTCTTAGCTTCGCCCTGGCTTGCTTTGTACCGGGGTAGTCTTACTCATGATTATATTTTCTGGGCCGGATTGATATTGGAAACATTTTATTACGCATGGGGACTAAAAACATTCTTTGGTTACAGTACAAAAGGAGGCTATTTCAAAGTGCTGCTTGCATTATGGCTTACCGGGCTGATCGGTTTGGTACTTCTTATGGTATCCTATTTTATCTATGTCTATCACGGCGGGGCTTCTGTCGTTTTGCGGTATTTATAGCAAATAAAACTTCTTATCATGGTGGCATTACAAAGAGGAAAAATCCAGTATCTTAGTCCATAAACCGTTTCCATGGCTGATGATAAAAATGTTTTTTTGAACCGCGACCTGAGCTGGCTTAGTTTTAATCACCGGGTACTGATGGAAGCAGCGGATAAAACTGTCCCGTTATATAGCCGGATCTCTTTTCTGTCCATTTTTTCTTCCAACCTCGATGAGTTTTTCCGGGTAAGAATGCCCTCTATATTTGCCTTTACCAGTATTGAATCCAAAAAAATATCAATTGAAGAAGAATACCCGAAAGACCTGGTGCAGCAGGTGCAGACCGTCATTCACCGGCAATTGGAAGAATTTGGCAGCATACTTTCCCAACAGATCTTACCGGAACTGGCAGCCAATCAAATTTTCCTTTATTACCATCAGCCTGTCCGGGCAGAACATGCAGAGACAGTGAGAGAATATTTTTTATCCAAAGTATTATCCTTTCTTCAGCCAATTATTTTACGAAAAGAAAACCAGGCTGAAGTTTTTTTAGAAAACAATGCACTCTATTTTATTGTTAACCTGGAGTCGCCCGAGCAACCGGGAAAACAGGTACAGGGTTTACTGAATATCCCTTCTTCGAACCTTTCCCGTTTTTTTGAATTGCCAATGATCGGCGACGATAATTATATCCTTTTCCTTGATGATGTGATCAGGGAGAATCTTGGAGAAATATTTTCCGGGTTTACCGTACAAGGAGCCTGGGCTGTAAAACTTACCCGTGATGCCGAGATGAATATCGAGGACGAATTCATTGGTGATATTGCTGAAAAGATAGAAAAGCAACTGGAGAAAAGGGAAGTGGGACATGCCACCCGTTTATTGTATGACAAGGAGATGCCTGAGACAGTAAAGGATTTTGTACAGAAATATTTGATGCTTCGCGACGATGAAATGGCAGAAGGTGGCCGGTATCATAACCTGAAAGACCTTAGTAGTTTGCCAAACCCTTATAAGGGAAGACTGACCTATAGGAACTGGCCCCCGGTATCACATACGGGCTTTGATAATCACCGGTCTGTTTTTCAAAGTATCACGGAGAAAGAGAAATTGCTGCACCTGCCTTATCATTCTTATAATTACATCCTTCGTTTTTTTAATGAATCAGCTATTGACCCCAATGTAAAAGAAATATATATCGCCCTGTACCGGGTGGCGGCAGATTCACATATTGTGAATGCGCTGATAAGCGCTGCAAGGAATGGAAAAAAAGTGACCGTGTTTGTGGAACTGAAAGCAAGGTTTGATGAAGCCAATAATCTTCGCTGGTCAAAAAGGATGAAGGCAGCCGGCATAAAAATAATCAACAGCATACCGGGATTGAAAGTGCATGCTAAAGTAGCGTTGGTAAGACGGGTAGAAGATAAAGAGTTGAAGAATTATTCCTTTTTGGCCACGGGTAATTTTAATGAAGCCACCGGCCGGTTTTATACTGACCATGTATTTTTTACAGACCATAAAGAATTCGGGCAGGACCTTGAATGGTTATTTGAATACCTGCAAAGCCGTAAGCAGCCGTCAGATTATATGAGGATACCTTTCAATCATTTGCTGGTATCACAGTTCAATATGGTTAAACGTTTTGAAAAGCTGATCGACCAGGAAATAAAAAATGCAAGGAAAGGAAGGGCATCCGGGATCATTATTAAACTGAACAACCTGCAGGAAAGGAATATGGTTGAAAAATTGTATGAAGCCAGCAGGGCAGGAGTAAACGTGCAGTTATTGCTCCGGAGCACTTGCACCCTTGCTCCCGGTATTGAAGGCCAGAGTGAAAATATCACGGTGCGTCGTATTGTGGACAGGTACCTTGAACATGCAAGGGTATTTGTGTTTCATAATAACGGTGAACCACTTTATTTCATGGGCAGCGCCGACTGGATGAACCGGAACCTGCACAGCCGGATAGAAGTTGTTTTCCCTGTGTATGACGCCGTGCTTTGTGAAGAGCTGGATCATATTCTCAAACTTCAACTTGCGGATAACAGTAAGGCTGTATACCTGAATAGCAGCCTCGAAAATCAACGGATACAAGCTACCGAAGGCACAGCTTCCATTGCTGCACAGGAAGCTATTTATAATTATGTGAAAGGATTGTCCTGAGGCCACCGGGAAAATTTTCTGCTTTCCATAGGGAAAATGCCGGGACGGTCCTGTTTCCCCTTCGGGCGGAAGGTGGACAACGGTGTATAAAAACAAAGATTCATTTCGTGTTTTCCCAATAGAAATCCTATATATTTGCCTCCGTTAATACTGAACATCCATTAAAATCTAAATTCAAAAATTATGGCTACTAAGAAAGCGAAAAAGAAAGTAACAAAAAAAGCAGCTAAAAAACCTGCGAAAAAGAAATCTGCACGTAAACCATCCGCAGCATTTATGAAACCACTTACACCCAGCGCAGCATTAGCTGAGGTAGTTGGAAGTAAAGCATTACCCCGCACAGAAGTGGTGAAAAAGATGTGGGTTTATATCAAGAAGAACAAGTTGCAGGACAACAAAAACAGACGCATGATAAATGCTGATGCTAAACTGAAACCGATCTTTGGTGGTAAAGGCCAGGTATCCATGTTTGATATGGCTAAGCACCTTTCAAAGAATCTGAAGTAAGGGAACTTATTACTCAGTGCAACGGGCTCCGATAGGGGCCCTTTTTTATTTGCTGAATATTTTGCCGGAACAAATGCCGGCATAATAAAGAATAGATCAAATCTCGATCCGCTCCAGTATCAGCAACGCTTCCATCAGTTTGTTCCAGGCCACCTGCCACTCATCTTTTGCCTGGTTCAGTTTTTCATGATGTTCGTCTTTTAATGTTCCTTTTGTTTTTAAATAATCATCCAGCTTCTGAAGGGATTCCGTATTCAGTTCTTCTAATTTCTTTTTATGTTCCATAACGTTACTTTTAAATTGACGACTTCAATAAAATGCATTGTAAAGGTAAGTATGAAACAAGAACAAATATGTGGCCAGCTTGGCGGCCGGTCTTGCTGACCGCTTTTATAAGCTTTGAATTATTTCTTAGTTTTCTTTTTTGCCTCGGTTTCCTTCAATCTGAATTTTACAATTCTGCTGATCAGGCCCAGGGGGAGAGGTTTATCGATAGGAAATCTTATGGTTCCTTTTGATCCTTCATAAGCGGACAATTCATTTTTAAATGCCTTGATACCCGAGGAGGTAGGATAGAACCCGATATGTGTTTTATAGCCGCCAAAATATACCAGCACAGCATTCTGTTTATAGGCAGGCATCATGTAACTGATCATTTCTTCCGCTTTGGGTGCTGCTGCTTTGATGGTTTGACGAAGTTTTTCCAGCGTGCTGCGAACTCCCGGTGGAAAGGGGTT
>DATHDV010000160.1:0-7994 GCA_035318845.1 Chitinophagaceae bacterium | reverse complement strand
GGAGATATGAACACTTATTACTGGACCAAAGATGAAAGAAAAGAAGAATTTGATCGGGAAGGTTATGATAATATTGTTGAAAACAAATTTTTAAAAGTTTCTGATAATCCTCTCTCCACTTTTTCCATTGATGTGGATGCTGCTTCTTACAGCAATATTCGCCGCTTCTTAAACCAGGGACAATTGCCACCTGCAGGCGCTGTAAGGATCGAGGAGATGGTGAATTATTTTCATTATGAATATCCGCAGCCAACAAACGATGACCCTTTTTCTATTAATACTGAAATTTCCGATGCGCCATGGAATAAAGAACATAAACTGGTATTGATTGGTTTGCAGGGGAAGAAAATTCCAACAGAAAATCTTCCGGCTTCCAATCTTGTTTTCCTGATCGATGTATCGGGTTCCATGCAGGGCCCTGATAGATTAGGTTTGGTAAAAGCTTCCATGAAGTTGCTGGTAGATCAGTTAAGAGAACAGGATAAAGTGGCGATGGTCGTATATGCAGGCGCTGCAGGTTTGGTTCTGCCTCCAACAAATGGTTCCAATAAAACAAAGATCAAAGAAGCGATCGATAATCTTGAAGCGGGTGGTTCCACTGCCGGTGGCGCCGGTATCAAGTTGGCTTATAAAACAGCAGAGGAATATTTTGTAAAAGGCGGAAATAACCGTGTTATCCTTTGTACCGATGGCGACTTCAACGTAGGTGAAAGCAGCGATGATGCGATGGAAAGATTGATCGAGAATGAAAGAAAGAGTGCTGTGTTCCTGACTGTGTTGGGTTATGGCATGGGTAATTACCAGGACAGCAAAATGCAGAAGCTGGCTGATAAAGGAAATGGCAACCATGCTTATATTGATGGCATCACGGAAGCAAAGAAAGTTTTGGTAAATGAATTTGGCGGCACACTCTTTACCATTGCCAAAGATGTGAAACTGCAGATCGAATTCAATCCCGCTAAAGTGCAGGGCTATCGCCTGATCGGTTATGAGAACAGGATGCTGGCCAAAGAAGATTTTAATGATGATAAAAAAGATGCCGGTGAACTCGGCAGCGGTCATACCGTTACCGCTTTATATGAAGTGATACCGGTGGGAGTGGAGAGTGATTTTCTGAAATCAGTGGATTCATTAAAATACCAGAAAAATATTGCTCCGCTCAGCAAGTCTGCACAAACAGATGAGATACTGACCGTGAAGTTTCGTTATAAAGCACCGGACGGAGATGTAAGTAAATTGATCGAACACCCGGTAAAAGACAAACAAATTTCTATTGCTAAAACATCCGACAATTTCCGTTTTGCCGCATCGGTCGCACAGTTTGGAATGCTGCTGCGCAATTCAGAATTCAAATCCGATGCTTCTTATGCTGATGTACTGAACCTTGCCCGCAAAGCAAAGGGTAATGATGATGAAGGCTACCGTTCGGAATTCATCCGGCTGGCGGAAAGTGCACAAATGCTTGCAAAAGCTCTTCCCGAACCTAAGAAGAATGTGGGTGGAGGCGATGAGGAAGACACTAAATCACTTCAGGTAAGTAAAAATAAATAACCACTTGAATAGTTCGATGTTGGAAGTTGGATGTTGAAGTTCACGAATATCCAACATCCAACATCTCTCTCCGGCTGGCAATTCTTTTTTTGAAATCGATTTACTCACTGTCTCTGACCCTCCCCCTTGGGGGAGCCGGAGGGGGCCTTAAACAAAAAATGCCATGAAAATTTTAATTGCAAAAAGAAACCTGCCTGCCGGTAGGCTAGGTGTACTGCTGTCGGTATCAGCATTCGCTGCAGCCGCGTTGCTTGCTTCAACTACTATTGGTAAAAGCGGCAATGAAAAGAAGATCGTGCAATCCTGTAACAATACAGAGTTGAGCCACGTCTGTATTATGAAAACGATCTTTGGTCTTGATACCAGCCAGGAGGGAAATTCGTTCAGCAGCTTTGAAACACCGGAAAAAGTTGATGCTGCTATTAAGAAAGGATTAGAATGGACAGCCAAAGCACAGAGTAATGACGGGGGATGGGGTGCCGGTACGCATTCAAGACAGGATATACTTGATCCGCATGCAGTGTCCAGCGATCCTGCTACAACTTCAATGGTGGCCATGTCGCTGTTGAGAACAGATAACACGTTACAGAAAGGAGAATATTCAAAGAACCTGAAAAAGGCAACAGAGTTTTTATTAAAGGCAACCGAAGATTGTCCCGATAACCAGCCTTACCTCACAACACTTACCAACACACAACCACAGATCAAACTGGGAAGAAATATTGATGTGATACTGACAGCCCAGTTTTTCACCAATATTCTCCGCTTTGATATTACGGATGCGCAGTTGAAGAAAAGGATTGAGAAAGCACTGGATAAATGTGTGGCAAGGATCCAAAAAGGACAGGACGTTGACGGAAGCTGGAAAGATGGTGGATGGGCGCCGGTATTGCAATCGGCTCTTGCCAATAATGCATTGGAAAGTGCAGATGATGTGGGCAGACAAGTGGATAGAGATGTAATGGAGAAGAGCCGCAAATACCAGAACAGCAATTTTGATACAAAGACCAATTCGGCATTGACCAGCAAAGCTGCCGGGGTGATGCTCTATGGTTTATCAAGCACAACAAGGGCCAGCGCCAAGGAATCAAAGAGGGCACAGGACCTGGTGGATAAAGCAAAGCAGGAAGGAAAAATAAAAGATAATAAGGTAACGGAAGAAAATCTGAGAGCAGCAGGTGTTGCATCACCCGATGCAAAGGAACTGGTTACGGCTTATAGTATCAACAAATCATCGCAGGCGCAGGCACTAAGGGAAGATGTGATGTCGGGCTTTGGAAATAACGGCGGTGAGGAATTCATGAGCTTCCTGATGACAGGAGAAAGCATCATGATGCAGGGCGGCAATGACTGGCAAAAATGGTATGATATGATGTCGGGCAAACTGGTGAATATCCAGAACGGTGACGGTAGCTGGAACGGTCACCACTGCATAACCAGCCCGGTTTTCTGCACGGCCACCTGTTTATTGATACTTTCTATCCATAATGATATGCAATTTTCGATGCAGCAGCATCCAAAGAAGAACAACTAATCATTTAACAGCCGGTTAGTGATATCGGGGGCTGGTTTCTACCGGCCCCCTCTTTTAGAACCATGATTTATTGGATTGGTTGAGATTCTGAGGAAATTAAAACTGCTCTTATGAAGAAAATAATTACACTTTATTGCTTTTGCCTGGCATTTTGCACAAACAATTCATTAAAAGCTCAGAATGAGGATGACGATTGTCCATGCAAAAGACCATATATATGCGGAATGACGAGGAGTTATATCAAAAGGACTGACAGCACTTCTTTTTTATTAAGAGGCCAGACAACTTTACACAAAAACCGCAAACCTCTTGTTATGATAGATGGCGATGTAATTGAGGAATGGAAAGAATTTCGTATCGATCCGAATAATGTTGAAAGCGTCGAAATTCTCAAATCAGACGCGGCGGCAGCGATATTTGGATGCGAAGGGATGCAACATGGGGCCATTATCATAACCACCAAAAATTCTAAACTTCGCAAATTTATCATCAAAGATTTTCTAGACGGAAGCAGGATAGCCGGCGCCACTGCTTCTTTTATTTCCAGCGATCAAAAAGATACATTGATGTTTGTGGCAGATGATAGCGGGGTGATTGTTACTGATAAACTAAGCAGTGCTGCAAATTATACAATGACCGTTTCCGCTGTCGGATATAAATCAGCAGAACAAATTCATGAGAACCGTTATAATTATAAGGAACGGGAAGTTCTGTTGATCAGGGAAATAAAAAACTGTGATGAGGTTATTCTTAGCTCAACATTTTGTCCGAGAAAAAGTATCATCTGTGGTGGCTGGTTTTATTGTACGGTCAGTGGTATTAACATTACAGCAGATTCTGTTAAGAAAGAGAAGATATATCCAGCGCCTGCGAAACTTAAAGTTTATCCTAACCCGGTACAAAAAGGATCTATTCTGAATTTTCAATTCGATAATAATGATGATAAAGAAAAAATTGTCCGGGTATTAAGCCTGAACGGAATGAGTTTGCTAGAACAAGCACTCAAAACAAACAAAGGGAAAAGCGTTTTTCAACTCACTACAGATACCCGCTGGGCAGCGGGAGTATATTTTGTCCAATTGCTGTATGAAAACGGGCGGGTTGCTGCATCTGAGAAGGTAATCATCCAGTAATTCAATTTTTATGAGCAAGAAACTCCAGCTTACGATCCCAAAACCCTGTCACGAGAACTGGGATAACATGACTCCCGTTCAGCAGGGAAAATTTTGCGGTTCCTGCCAGAAACAGGTAGTTGACTTCAGCAATATGAGTGACCGGCAGGTGGCCGAGTTTTTTAAGAAGCCATCCACCGGTTCTGTTTGCGGCCGCTTCATGACCGATCAACTTGACCGCAGCATTGAAATACCAAAGAAAAGAATTCCCTGGTTGAAATATTTTTTCCAGTTTGTTATACCTGCTTTTTTGGTTTCTATCAAAGCGACTTCGCAGAAAACTCAGGGAAAAATAAAAGTGAGCACAACAACTAAAGATACACTTGGAAGACCAGTGGATATGCCGCTAATGGGTATAATAGCATTGCCCGTTTGTAATAAACCACTAAAAGGTGATGTTAAAATTACACCGGTTAAAAAACCTGTGGTTGATAAAACGGTAAAAGTTGATACAGTCCTCCTGCCGGAAGTGGTTATATCCTGCAACAGTGTGCTAAGGATGGGTAAAGTACTGAATTACCAGGCTGCAAAAGTCGAACCAAATGTAATAAAGGGAAAAGTGGTGGATGAGAAAGGCAATGCGGTTCCTTATACAACTATCCACATGAAGGGAACAACTACAGGAACTTTGACAGATGCTAACGGTCTTTTTTCATTCGTTCCGCTGAATAACCCGGATGTAGTAGTTACATTGGTTGCTTCCTGTATCTCATTCATGCCAGCCGAGGTTATGATCAATAAAAAAAATTATGCTGATACGGTCATCATAAAACTTGAACGTGTGAGAGAACTATTCCTCGGTGAAGTAGTAGTCTGTCGCAAACCTCTCACAAAAAAAGAATTAAAGAATATTCCATTGATGCCTGACATCATTGATCATACTGCAACCTTCAGAGTATTCCCTAACCCCATTGAATCCGGCAACAGCATAAACATTGAAATACAAAAAATGGAAGAAGGATATTATTCAGTTCAATTGCTGGATCAATCCGGTCGGTCCATGCATCAGCAGGAGATCTGGATTGATGCCGAAGCAAGATTATTGAGTATTGATGTTCCTGCTGTTGCAGCAGGCAGTTATTTTCTTGCTTTGAGCAATAAAAAATCCGGAAAGAAGTTAACGGAGAAGATCATCATTCAATAATCAAAGGATCAAGACATGTCAAAACAACTGCAACTTAGCATCCCCACTCCCTGTCATGAGAATTGGGATGCCATGACTCCTTCAGAAAAAGGGAAGTTCTGCGGCTCCTGCCAGAAGCAGGTCGTTGATTTCAGCAATATGAGCGACCGGCAGGTGGCTGAGTTTTTTAAGAAACCATCCACCGGTTCTGTTTGTGGTCGCTTTATGACCGATCAATTAGAAAGAGATATTGAAATACCAAAGAAAAGAATCCCCTGGTTAAAATATTTCTTTCAATTTGCTATTCCTGCTTTTTTGTTGACAATAAAATCCTCTTCTGCAAGAGCGCAAGGGTTTGTAACAGTTGTCAAAACAAATAAAACCAGCAAACAAATTGTCGGTGAACCGCTAATGGCGAAATGCACTAAACCATTGATGGGTGATACATTAATAATGCCTGAAGTAATTGTCACGACCCCGGTCAAATCTCAGGTGCCGGGTCAGCCAACTGATCTTGCAAAAGCCCTGGCAGCAAAAGTATCTGGTCCGGTTGTAATGGTTGTCAGGAAACCAGATGACATTTCCGAAACAAGGGATTTAAGTAAACCAACGCCGGTGAATCTCCAACGAGGTTTAGTTGGTACGGTCGGAATGGTATCAGTCTGGCAAGATAAAGATCTGGCAATAACCGGAAAAGTGGTTGATGAAAATGGAGATATACTTCCCGGCGCTTCTGTAATTATCAAAGGAACCCATACAGGTGTAACAGCAGATAACAATGGTGCATTTTATTTACGTGCAAAAAAAGGAGATGTGTTGCAGGCATCAGGACCTGGTCTTGAAATAAAGGAAGTTAAAGTAGGTAATGACAGAAATATTATAATATCCGTCAGAAGATTTGTTATTGGCGGGGTTTCAAGAACAAAATCTAAGATAAAAAAAGAATTGAAACAAGGCCCTTTGATCCCGGCAACTTCTAATGATCCCGCTGTTCTCATTTTCAAAATATTCCCCAACCCCATTGAATCCGGCAATAGCATAAACATTGAAATACAAAAAATGGAAGAAGGATATTATTCAGTTCAATTGCTGGACCAATCCGGGCAGTCGGTTCATCAGCAGGAGATCTGGATAGATGCAGAAGCAAGATTATTGAACATTGATGTTCCTCCTGTTGCAGCCGGCAGTTATTTTCTTAGCCTGACCAATAAGAGATCAGGTAAAAGATCTGCGGAGAAAATTATTATCCGGTGACAGAAATCCTCTTCATTATTATTTTCTGTACCCAAAACGAAAACAATACCCAGGCAAAGCCAATGCAAAAACCTGCCAGCACATCGCTCGCATAATGTTCTCTCAGAACGATACGGCTGATGCCAATGAATACAGCTAGTAAAATGAGCAGGATGGATAGCAACCATTTCCATGTCCTGTTCCGGTTATCCTTCCAGGCAAGGTAAATTAAAACGCTGCAAAAAATAAAAGTTAAAAGCGCATGCCCGCTCGGGAAGCTAAAAGTATGCAGCGTTCTGAAAAGCGGCAATGAGGGACGATCGCGGGCAAAAACAGATTTCAATACATTCAGCAATACATAGCTGGTGATCCCCATTATGGCTATATCTATTGCATCCGCCGTATTTTTTTTTAGAAAAAGATAAACGACCAGGATAATATAAGCGATAGCAAGGAACCATGTCGATCCCAAAAAAGTTAACACCCTGAAAATTTGTAAAGAAACAGGTGAAGAGTGGTTATTCAGGAAAATAAATGCTTTCGTATCAAACCAGTCTTCGTTTTCACCCAATACTTCATGGGCCACGAAGGCAAAAACGGCCATAGAAATGAGAAACAGAAAGGCGAATATTAAGAATTTGATCGAATAATTCTTTATCAATAATTTTTGATCCCTTTTCATACGCTGAATTTCCGGGATCATGAAATTACATTATTGCTAAATAAAATATCCGTGCTTTAGTGAAAAAAATTATTGAAAAGAAGGATGATATTTCTCCAGCGTTTTTCTTAAAAACTCCCGGTCGAGATGTGTGTAGATCTCTGTGGTGGTGATACTTTCATGTCCCAGCATTTCCTGCACGGCCCGCAGGTCGGCGCCGCCTTCCACCAAATGTGTGGCAAAAGAATGACGGAATGTATGCGGCGATACTGTTTTTTTTATCCCGGCTTTTAAGGCCAGGTCTTTGATGATATAAAAGATCATGATCCTTGATAATTTACTCCCGCGGTTATTGAGAAAAAGAATATCCTCATTCCCTTTTTTTACATCAATATGAACTCTTATCTCATTCTTATAAATATTGATGTATTTGATGGCGCTGCGGCCAACGGGCACCAGCCTTTCCTTATCACCCTTGCCGATCACCCGGATAAAACCAATATCAAGATAGAGCTGCGAGATCTTCAGGTCCACCAGTTCAGTTACCCGCAGACCGCAACTATACATGGTTTCTAAGATTGCTTTATTTCTTCCGCCTGCAGGTTTGCTGAGGTCAATGGCCGCAATGATCTTTTCTATTTCATCAAAACTCAAAACATCCGGTAATGTTCTTTTTAGTTTGGGGGCTTCCAGCAGGGTAGTGGGGTCTGTTTTGGAAAT
>DATHDV010000159.1:0-7405 GCA_035318845.1 Chitinophagaceae bacterium | reverse complement strand
ATATTTTCAATTTCAATTCTTCATTTTCGGTGGCTGCTTCTACAACCAGCGCTGCATTCTTTACACCTTCGATCAGGTTGGACTCAACAGTGATATTGGCCATCGCTGCTTTTTTTTGTTCTTCGGTGGCTGTGCCTTTGGCGATCTGCCGGTCAAAGTTTTTGCTGATGTTGGCAACGGCTTTGTCCAATTGTGCCAGCGAAATATCTACAATAGTTACTTTGTAACCATTTTGGGCAAACACATGCGCAATGCCATTGCCCATGGTGCCGGCGCCGATTACAGAAACAGGACCTCCCGGGGAAATCATAAAGTTTTAGTTTGATTGCAGCAAAAGTAAGAAGTTCAGATCTTATCTGTCACTTACCATTAATCATCGCCTGATAAGGTTTTGAAACGTTGAAGTAAACTTCCTTTACATGGTTTTTATTTTCCTTCAATGTCATAACGACACACTCGCCTTTTGTTGTACTTGAAGTCTTCTCTAATTTCATGGTGGTCATTAATTCATAGGTATCGCCCATATTCATCGAAACAAAAGCAGTGGCCTCGGATAGTCCATTTCCGCTCCGATGAATAGTTAGCATTATATTGTTGTAACGCGGAAGCAGTTTCAACCGGTTCGCATCATCATTTAGAAAGTAATAGCAGAGCAATGCTTTCAGCGTCATTTCCATATCCAACGGTTTTTTGTCAATCATCTTCACAGCATACGGAAGCGCCTTGATGTAATTTTCAGCACTAAAGTATTCCTTGAATTTGTCATAATTTTCATGATCGATGTCGTTTGGATTATAGCTGGATTGAAAACACTGGCCATAATAGACCAGGTAATAATCTTCGTTACTGAGGGTAGAATCAGACTGTAAAAAACGATCCAGTAATTGCTTATAAAGGGCAGGAGTGTCCTCAAGTGTCTTTTTGATCGCATCAAAATCAACATTGGAAATTTTTTGTGAGAAAAGAATGAGGCTGTAAAACAGTAACCCAGCAAGAAGAATTATCTTTTTCATATAACGAGTTGTTTTCATGCCATCGCTGTAAAAATGAACCGGCAACTAGTCTTTTTTCTCAAACATTTTCGACATGGATTCGAATAACTTTGAAACATTGAAATAGAGTTTGTCAAGGCCAAGATCATTTGGTTTCAATGCCATCAGATCACATTCACCCGCCGGGCCTGTTATAAGTGTTTGCGATGTATTTTGTACCTGCATGTTGTTCATCAGTTCATATTCATCGCTTACCCTCATTACGACCATCGCGGTGGCGGCTGTTTTACCATCACCACTTTCAATGATGGTCAGCAGGAGGTTCTCATAGCGTATATTTATTTTCGCTTTATTCTCATCATCCTTCAGGTAATGATGGCAGACAAGCACTTTAAATGTCATTTGGATGTCCATCGGGTTTTTGTCGAGCATCTTTATGGCCAATGGAAGCGCTTTTTCATAATCCTGTTTTTGGTAATGCTTTTTAAATTCATCATAATCCGGTTGGTTGCCATAAGGGCTATAACCCGTTTGAAAACACTGACCATAATACAGGGTGATGTAATCGGCCGCAGTCAGGGTGATATCAGAATCTTTAAAACGATCTATCAGGTTTTTATAAAGTTCAGGGCTCGCATCGAGTGATCTTTTTATAGCATCAAAATCAATATTGGAAACCTTTTGTGAAAAAAGAAACAGGTTGCAAAACAGCAAGCCCGCAAGAAGGATTATCTTTTTCATATAATGAGCTGTTGGTGTGCGGGCATTAAGTTACGAATAATTGCTGAGCAATGAGCCGAACGATGAAGAGTGCGACCCGCCTTTGCTAAAGCTACGGCGGGCAGACGCAACAGATGCCATGAAAACGGAACGTACAAGTGAGACCTTCTTCCACTGGAAGAAGTTAGACAACAGACGATGCCATGAAAAACTAAAGTTGGGCCCCAGCATCAATCCTAAAAACGAATATTTCCTACTCCCTAAAGGGAGAATAGATAATTCACTTGCGGCAAGAGTTGATAAAACTTATTGCTTTCGTTCTGTTGTTAATAAAAAAGAATTATGGATCTAAGTTCCCCTTAGGGGACAGGGGCGTGATAGGGGGCTTAGTTCTTATTCTTAAAATCCCCCCGTTTCCATGCCTGTATAAAATCGGCCCAGGCTGCGGGATTAAAGATATTCATCGGCGGGGTTTGTCCCTGGTATACGGCACGGTTGGCTATTTTATTCATTTGAATCCGGGTTGCTTCGCCGCCATCACCGGGAATAGTGCGCAACAATGCACGACGTTTTGCAGCGCTGGTATTTTGCCGGGCAATCTCAATATCATCATCGGGAACTTTATTTTTTGCAAAGTCTCTTGCAAATTGTTCGGGTGTTGGCCGGGGACGAAGGATGGTTGCCGGTAAATAAACAGTATCGATCACCATCAACTGAACAATACTGTACTGGTTACCTTCAAGGTTGCGGGGAATGGTAATTGTTTTTGCCTTGTAAGTAACATGGGAAAACTCCACTTCATCACCTTTCAGCACCACGATAGAAAAAACTCCCTGCGCATTGGAAATGGTACCACGGTTTTGTCCCTTCACCATCACACTCACGGCCGGTATGCCCACCAGGCTATCGGCCGTCATGATGACGCCATATAATTGCACGACAGAATCACGGGAGGCTTCAAACTGGGCATGTGCAGACCGGGAGAAAATGAAAACCAGTATGGCTGTATAGAGTAAATATTTCTTCACTGCGTCAAAAATAAAGACAAGTTGCTGAATTCGTAAAACAAATTGCCCGGCACAATGTTTAACTTTGTTGTTTTATTGACTTTTAACAAATACTTGGAATATGACGAAAGAAAAAGTACTGGAAGCATTGAGTAATGTGCAGGAACCCGACCTTGGAAAGGACCTGGTGACATTGAATATGGTGAAGGATATCGAGATCGAGGGGAAATATGTTTCTTTTACTGTTGTGCTCACCACACCGGCCTGCCCGATGAAGGATATGATAAAGAACGCCTGTATAAATGCCATAAAGCTGCTGGTGGATAAAGAAGCAACCGTGAATGTGAAGTTCACATCCAATACAACAACAAAAAGAACTGACCCAGGGACTGTTTTACCAAAAGTAAAAAACATCATTGCCGTTGTGAGTGGAAAAGGCGGCGTGGGCAAATCAACGGTGGCAGCCAATCTTGCATTGGCTATAGCACAGAGCGGGGCAAAAGTGGGACTGATCGATGCAGATATTTACGGACCCAGTGTGCCGATCATGTTTGGGGTGAGAGGAGAAAGGCCCATGATGATCGATGTGGGCGATGAAAAAGCGAAGATCGCACCGCTGGAGCGTTATGGAATAAAACTGATCAGTATCGGGTTATTGGTGGATGAAAAAAGTGCAGTGGTTTGGAGAGGTCCGATGGCCAGCAGCGCTATCCGGCAATTTATTACAGATGTATATTGGGGAGAACTGGATTACCTGATCGTTGATATGCCGCCGGGAACAGGTGATATACATTTAACATTGATGCAAACTGTTCCGGTAACAGGAGCCGTGATCGTTACCACGCCGCAGGATGTAGCGTTACTGGATGCAAAGAAAGCCATTGCCATGTTTGGCCAGGCGCAATTGAATGTACCGGTGATCGGGTTGGTGGAAAACATGAGTTATTTTATTCCGGCGGAATTGCCGGAGCATAAATATTACATTTTTGGAAAAGATGGTGGCAAACGATTGGCTGATGAATATGATATTCCTTTCCTTGGTCAGATACCATTGGTGCAAACCATCCGCGAAGGCGGTGATACAGGTGTACCGGTGATGATGGGTGATGATGATATAACCAAAAAAGCATTCCGTGAGTTTGCAGATTTTGTGGTACGCAGTGTTGCGATGAGGAATGCGAATATGAGTTCGGAAAAAATCTCTCAAACGGTGTAGTTTACATCGTTGGATGTTGGAAGTTGGATGTTAGCTTGGCGGTTGAAAATTTTTCACGATGGCTACCATCACAAAGTTTGAAGATCTGGAGATATGGAAATTGGCGAGAGAGCAAGCGATCGAGATATATAAATTGACACAGTCGGGGAGTTTTGCCAGAGATTTTGAACTTAAAGACCAGATAAATGCTTCGGCAGGCTCTTCAATGGATAATATTGCAGAAGGGTTCGAAAGATTTACTAATAAAGAGTTTGCCCAGTTCCTTGTAATTTCCAAAGGGTCGAATGGGGAAGTAAGGTCTCAATTATACAGAGCTTTTGACAAAAACCATATTTCAGAGGAAACATTAAAAAAGAGGCTGGAGTTTTCAGCGATGCTTGGTAATAAAATAAAATCTTTTTTGGATTATCTGCAATCTTCAAAATATAAAAGCAAACCCCGAAAAAAGGATTAACATCCAACATCCAACATCAAACATCCAACATCAAACATCCAACAATTATGTACGATTTACCCCATCACAAAGAAAAAGATCCTGAAGAGATAATTCAGTTCATGAAAGAGCATCCTTTTGTTTTTCTCACAGGATCTGATTCAGCGAATAAACCGGTAGTTACACAGATCCCTGTATTTATTGATGAGAAAGAGGGAAAATATTTTTTGACAGGTCATATCATGCGGAATACAGACCATCATAAAGCATTTGAACAAAATAATAATGTCCTGGCGGTATTTACAAGCCCGCATACCTATGTTAGTGCTACCTGGTATGCGAATCCCTCGGTGGGAAGCACCTGGAACTATATGAGTGTGCACGCAAAAGGGACCATACGCTTTGGAGATAAAGACGAATTGATATTTATTCTTAAACGTCTTAGCCTTTACTATGAAAATAACAATGCTGCATCAGCAACCGTTTTTGATAATTTACCATCTGAATACACAGAAAGGATGATGAAGGCAATTGTGCCCTTTGAAATTGAGATCAATGACCTGCAGCATGTTTTTAAACTAAGCCAGGACCGGGATGAGAAAAGTTATGATAATATTATTCAGCAACTGAAACAAAAAGACGGCGATGGCAAAATTATTGCTGCCATCATGGAGAAAAGAAAATCAAAAGTGTTCCCTTCATGAAAAATTGCTTAACCTATATTAGTTTACTATTGTTTATGGCTAGTTCTAATGCACAGGTTCAAAAATTTCCGTCTCCTGAGGATATCGGGCATGATTTTGATAAACAAGGTCACCGCGGCTGCCGCGGCCTGATGCCGGAGAACACTGTGCCCGCCATGTTGTATGCATTGGGGCTTGGTGTAACTACACTGGAGATGGATGTTGTTATAACTAAAGACAAGAAAGTTATTTTATCACATGACCAATGGTTTGGACAGGAGATCACTACCAAACCAGACGGCACTTACATGGGACCAAGGGAAGAAAGAAAGTACAATATTTACTGGATGACCTATGAGGAAACGAAAACTTTTGATGTGGGCATGAAGCCACATCCCCGTTTTCCAAAACAGCAAAAGATGAAAGTGACCAAGCCCTTGCTGGCTGATGTGATCGACAGTGTGAATAAGGATATGATGACAAGGAAGAGGCCATTTCCCTTTTATAATATTGAAACCAAGACCAACCCTCAATTTGACGGCGTATTTCATCCCAAACCGGAAGAATTTGTTGAGTTGCTGATGGCGGTTATCAAAGAAAAACAGATCGAAGACCATGTGATCATCCAGTCCTTTGATTTCAGAACGCTGCAATACCTGCACCAGCATTACCCGGATATAAAAACAGCCATGTTGATAGAAGATTTTGATAAAAGAGGATTGGATGCTCAACTAACGGCGCTGGGTTTCACTCCCAGCATTTACAGCCCTGCTTATCAATTAGTGAATGAAGAGTTGATAAGGAAATGTCATGAACAGCATATCAGGATAATCCCATGGACGGTGAATGATAAAGCAAAGATCGAAGAATTAAGAAAGTTGGGAGTGGACGGGATCATTACTGATTACCCGGATTTGTTTACCAACTAAAATTTCGATAGTGGGTCAGTTTCATCCCGCCAAAGGCGGGACTGAGTTCTCTAAGGATTAATGCAATATTCTCTGCGATCTCTGCGCACTCTGCGTGAACCTTTTCAAACCCGATAGCTATCGGGTGACCCGGTATTAAAATATCAGAAGTGAGGAATATTCTTATCGTGAAGGTTTAGCCAGCATTCAGCATTCCTGTGCAATAATTTCCTGGTTGTTTTTTTACCCAGGTCCATTTTCTCGATCAATTTACCGGGATGATGTTCACCCAGCGGAAAAGGATAATCACTGCCAAGACAGATATTGTCTTCACCCATTACATCTAATAAATAGGTAAATGCTTTTTTATCATGTACCAAACTGTCGATCCAGAATTTGCCGATATAGTTTTTGGGATTGATCGGGTTATCAACAGCCACCAGGTCAGGACGAACTTTAAACCCATGTTCAATCCTTCCCATGGTAAATGGAAATGAACCGCCACCATGAGCAAATGCTACTCTTAGTTTGGGGAATTGTTCAAAGACACCACTAAATATCATGGAGCAAATAGCTCTCGATGTTTCTGCCGGCATACCTACCAGCCAGGGCAGCCAGTATTTTTCCATTTGTTCTTCACCCATCATCTGCCAGGGATGAACGAATAAGGCACAACCCAATTCTTCAGCCGCTTCATAAAAAGGAAAGAACTCTTTTTCTCCTAAATTCTTTCCGTTGATATTGCTGCCGATCTCCAACCCCGGCATCTTTAATTCCTTTACACAGCGTTCCATTTCTTTGATGGCATACTTCAGGTCCTGTAAGGGAACGGTTCCCAAACCAATAAAATGGCCGGGTTCTTTAGCTACTGTTTCAGCAATATGATCGTTGAAGAATTTGGAGGTTTGATAACCATCCAGCGCTTTGGCCCAGTAATTAAATAAAACAGGAATGGTAGAAAGAACCTGCACGGTCACATCCGTATCTTCCATTTCTTTGCGGCGCACATCTTCTTTGAAAGTATTTTCACCCACCACCCGGAAAACCTTATCACCTTTCATCATACACGCATCGCAGTCACGATGTTCCAGGTGAATGAATTCGCCGTAGCCGAACTTCTCTGTCCAGTTCGGCATTTTCTCCGGCATGATGTGGGTATGTATGTCTATTTTCAAGTTGCAGTTTTTATTTTTTGTTCGATGTTGGAAGTTGGATGTTCGAAGTTTAGTGAGGTCGTTTAACATCCAACCTCCAACATCCAACATCCAACATCTAACCTTTCAACATCAAACTTTCCTCACCGGCGGTTCCATCACAGCCCCGCATTTATTACAGGTCCGGTGCATGGTGTCTTCCCAAAAGCGGTTCATGACCGGCGGCAATTGTTTTACGATATCATCAACATGCAATGCTTCTTCATATAATTTATTCCCACATTTTTCGCAG
>DATHDV010000158.1:0-4547 GCA_035318845.1 Chitinophagaceae bacterium | reverse complement strand
TTTTTAAAAACACTTACACATCCGCCTGCGGTAATCATTACAACCGCTTATCATCAATATGCCGTGGAAGGGTTTGATCTGAACGTAACCGATTACCTTTTAAAGCCATTTGACTTTGAGCGTTTTTTAATGGCAGTAACGAAGGTCAAAACAGCGCAGGGCGAAAGAATGAAGACAACTGAAACGGAAGAGACCAAAGACCACCTGTTCCTGAATGTGCAAAAAAAGAAAGTAAAGATATTATTCTCAGAGATCGTTTATATAGAAAGCCAGCAGGAGTATATTAAACTGGTCACTACTAAAAAAGTATATTTTTCAAAAGTAACGACCAGTGAGATGGAAAATATTTTGCCTGCCCATCTTTTCAAACGTATCCACCGTTCTTATATCGTGTCGGTCAACAAGATCGATTCTTATAATTCCGAGATGGTGGAGGTGAACGGCATCTCCATTCCTATTGGCAGGAGTTACAGGCATATCATTGATGACCTGTGATGTCAACCTCTTTCATTATTTCACAACGCCTTTATTAATTATTTCTTTTAAGACAGCCATATCCACTTCGTCCAGCTTATTAATATATAAGCAACCTTTTCCTGTTTTATGTTTTCCTAATTTTTTCAGAAGAGCCTGCTGTTCCCTCACCGCTCCGTGAACATACAGGGTCAGGTTTTGTTTACGCGGAGAAAATCCCATCACGAACCAATCCAATTCACGGCCGCTTTCATATTTTAAATGCCGGTCACCAAAACCGATAATGGCCGATCCCCACATTTTGCCTTTGGCTTTAGTGGCTTTCTCCATGAGTTCAACAATGGTAAAAGCGTCTTTCCGTTTTTGTGCCTCAGGTATCTTTTTCAGAAAAGCATCAACACTGAGCTCGGTCTTTTTTGTTTTTAACTCTGCCATGGAATAAATTTATTTGCTGTAAGTTATAAAATTAATTGACTGTCTGTTTGTCAAACCTTATAACATTGTGTTCTTTGTGCCGGCTTTGTGTTACTAAAAAATCAGGAACACAAAGTACACAACGAAACACAAAGGACACTAAGGTTCATGTGTGCGGACAGTCACTTAAGTTACCAGTTTTTATTTTTTGCCCAGATATATGCCCGTTTACTTGGATATTCTACGTCGGGATAATGTTGCCGGTCAAGACTATCTACCAGGTCAAAACCTGTTGCTGTCAATAGCTCAATGATCTTTGGCGGCTGGAAGAAATAAAAATCAATGTTTACGGGCTGGTCTAAAAACTCGTCGCGGTGAATGCTGTTGTCGCCGACATGAAAGGAGAACAGGAAATGACCATTGTTGACCAGCACTCTTTTAATTTCCTGGAATGCTATGTTGATCTGCGGATAATCAAAATGAACGATGGAATAAAAGGCAAGAGCAGCGCCGAATGTTTTGGCAGGATAGGGGAGTTTCAGCATGTCGGCGGTTTCAAAATCCAGTTGCGGGTTAATCTCTTTGGCCACTTTCACCATTTCCGGTGAGAGGTCAACCCCAAGAACATCTTTGCATCCGCAGTCAGCTAAGTATTTTGTTGTTTGCCCGGGGCCGCAACCCAGGTCAATGATCTTTCCTTTGTTACGGTTCACGGAAGCAAAAGCTGTTAATAAGGTCCTGTCAAATTCTTTATGACTCAATTCATCACCATACTTATCAGCATAATTTTTTGCTGTCCTGTCATAACATTCAATGATATTTTTTTGTGGTTGCATGAAATAAAACCTTAGTGGCAAATGAGAAAAATTATTTTTTTAAAAGCGGTAATCGCTTCCAGTATGTGAGTTGCCGCCATATCCATTCTACGGGCCCGTAGTTAAAATATTTAAACCACCAGTTGCTGTAAATAATTTGAAGTATATAAATACCAATTGCAATGGGGATGAATAAGGATGGGCCAATATCACCACCCAATCCAAAACCAACACCGTAAAAGATAATGATACCAAGAATGGTTTGCATTAAATAATTTGTCAAAGCCATCCGGCCAACAGGTGCCAGCATTTTCCATTTATTATTCCCTTTTGTTTTTATCCAAAACAAACAAATGGCTGAAACATACGCAAGACTTAATGGTACTACACTTGCAGCATAAAAAAAAGTATCCAGTAATCCCATCGTTTTTGGAATGCCTTTATCATCAATTTCAAACCAGGCCATGGCCATGCTGCAGGGAATGCCAATGATAAAACCCCATTTGCGGAGTTGTTTAAATAAAGGTTTGTATTGCTCCAAATTTGTATAGATCATTTTTCTCCCGGCATACAAACCAATTAAGAACATGCCCAATACTTTGGGTATCCTGTTGCTATCCAGAATGTAAGAATACCGCCAGGCCCAGCCTGATGCCTGCCAGTTGCGCCATTCCTGCCAGCCGCTGCCTTCTTTATAAAGATATTGTGAATAGCTATCATCCGGGGGCACACCTGTTTTATGATCGATGCCTTTTGCTATCACTTCTAAAAAATCGCCGGGTTTAGAATGGAACATTATATTGATACAATCAATTAAAACGGGTGATGCAATGAGTGCCACAGCCCAGATCAACAAAGTTTTGTCAGCACATTTTCGGAACAGGGGTAAAATAAAACCGATCAATGCATAGAGGAATAAAATATCTCCTTCCCATAACAAAAACAAATGCCCCGCACCGATCAATAATAAAATAAATAAGCGTCGGTAAAATATTTTTAACGGGTTGATGCCTTTCTGTTCATTCCGGACCAGGATAATGGAAAAACCAATTCCAAACAACAAAGAAAAAAGGCTGTAGAATTTGCCTTTTACAAATACCAGTTCACAGATACCAAGGATCCCATCTGCGGGCCAGGTGGGTAGTGCTTCGCGGTTTGCCTGTGTTAAGAACCCCCAGCCGGTAAAGCCAAAAATATTATCTAAGAAAATTCCGAGTATGGCAAAGCCACGGAGTGTATCAAGAATTCCTGCTCTTTCGTTTTGTTGAAGTGGCAGGGGAGTTGGTTGACTCATACAGTTAGTTTTTTATGAAACTGTCCCAACTGAGACATCGGGGTTTCTTCTCAGCTAAGGCTCAAGTTAAAGATATTTCAAAATAGTAGCAGTGGGATCGATTTTTTGGTAGTGTATCACCCGATAGCTATCGGGTGATACACTACTGATTTTTTGATATGAGAACTTTGAATTCATGTGGTTGCTGCGGAAATATAAAAGCCCTGCCAGGGACAGGGCTTTATATTATTACGAACGGCTAATTTTTACTGCTCTTTTGCTTTTTCTTTCATTTCCATGGTAGGCTCCATGATACTTACACGATTGCCTTCTGTATCAAAAAAAGAAACATACATTCCGATCCCCGGTATTTCCATGGGTTCGCCGATCACTTTGCCACCCGCCTTAGTTACTTTGTTCATTGATCTTTTAATACTATCCACTGCAATAACTACCGAAGGATACTGTGCCGGCATATCGTCGCTTTTGGTATAAAAACCACCATTGATGATGCCTGTTTTTTTTGGTCTTCCTTTTTTATCAACTTCGGCAGCGGTTGTTGCCAGCACATAGTTTCCCATTTCTTCACCCAGCATTTGCGTTTTCCATCCAAATGCCTGAGTATAGAATTTCGCCATTCTTTTCCTGTCTTCTGCGGGCATTTCAAAATGTACGACAGGATCGATCTTTTTTGTAGCACTCATTATATTTATTTTAGATTTTTTTCTAATTTATCAAAACACGATTGCCAGCCTTTCATACAATCATCGGCTGCTTCAACAGGCAGACCGGAATGCCGCAGCAACATATTTGTTTTGCCAGCCACTTCTTCAAAGCTTATGGTTACGATCAGTACCAGGGGCCATTCCCCGGGCATTTTATAATAAGCAGCAGGAACAATTTTTCCTTTGCTGTCTGCAAAACTGTCGGTATAACCAATTTTTTTCAGGGAGATAATTTCTTTATAGATGCCCGTTGACCAGATCTCTTTTCCATCCGGTCCTTTCATGGAATTTAAGAATTTACCACCCACCCTAAAGTCAATGCTGCAGTATGGACAGGTATATCCTTCAGGGCCCCACCATTTTTTAAAACTTCCGGGTTCTGTCCAGGCTTTCCATACCGTATCAAGCGGAAGGTTGAACGTTCTTTGAATGCTAATTGTTTTTTGTTTCTCAGCCGTTGAACTGTTATTATGAGGTGTCATAATACCGTTATTAAAGTGATATAATGAGGTTCAAATTACCCCATGCAAACGGTATGCCTTAAAAATTCCCCGGGCGGGTTCCACAATTTGAGGAAGGAATTACATGATTACGCTGCAATTCCTGCTTCAAGTTTTCATAACCTGCATTTACCGGCAGGCAGACAGACAACAAAGGCTGGTTAATTTTTTCCGGCTGTCAGCGGGACGAAAAGCCTAAATTTATCTCCAGGTAAATCATTTCTTTCATGCCCTTCATCCTGTATTTATTATTAGCCTTTATTCCCGGTAATGTTCTGGGGCAAGATCAGCAAGGACAGGAAATAAAAATAGTGCATGAATTATTCCGGCTGAGAAATGAACATAA
>DATHDV010000157.1:0-8293 GCA_035318845.1 Chitinophagaceae bacterium | reverse complement strand
TGCGTCATAATATCACCGGAAATATTAATAGAAACAAAGTTTCTCAAAAAATTTATTATTCTTGCTCTACCTTGCGGCCGCTGAGAAGCGGTTTTGTGATATATAATATGGTATAATTATGGCGAAAAATCTGTTGATAGTTGAGAGCCCTGCGAAAGCAAAAACGATCGAAAAGATCCTGGGAACTAATTTCCAGGTCAAGAGTTGTTTTGGCCATATCCGTGATCTTCAGAAAGCCGGAATGGGCATTGATGTGGAGAAAAAATTCAAGCCCACATATATCATTCCCCCCGACAAACAAAAAGTGGTAGCTGATCTGAAAAGACTGGCAGATAAAAGCGATGAAGTATGGCTGGCAACGGATGAGGACCGCGAAGGTGAAGCCATCAGCTGGCATTTATGTGAAGTGCTTGGCCTTGATCCCAAGACCACCAAACGGATTGTTTTTAATGAGATCACCAAGACGGCGATACAAGAGGCTGTTCAAAATCCACGGGTACTGGACATGAACCTGGTGATGGCCCAACAAGCCCGTAGAATATTAGACAGGATCGTGGGTTTTCAGCTAAGTCCTATTCTCTGGCGCAAAATGAGTATGGGTAGTAACCTGAGTGCCGGTCGTGTGCAAAGTGTGGCAGTACGATTGATCGCTGAAAGAGAAAGGGAGATCAATGCGTTTGTTCCGGTTAGTACTTACAAGATCGAAGCCTTATTCACTTCAAAAGATGTTTCAGATAAACTGGTAACATTTGCTGCCGAAGGGAAAAAACAAAATGCAGCAGAAGATGCAGAAGCATTTTTAAAAAGTTGTATCGGCGCTGATTATAAAGTAAATGATATCCAGGTAAAACCGGGTAAACGTTCTCCTGCCCCGCCCTTTACTACATCAACATTGCAACAGGAAGCATCGAGAAAATTAGGTTATGGTGTAGCGAGAACGATGCAGATAGCGCAACGATTGTATGAGAACGGGTACATTACTTATATGCGTACCGATAGTTTGAACCTGAGTAATTCGGCGCTGGGTGATATTACCAACACGGTGAAAACGATGTATGGTGAAGAATATCACCAGTTCAGAAAATTCAAAAACAAAAGCCAGGGTGCGCAGGAAGCACATGAAGCCATCAGGCCGACCTTTATGAGTAACTCGACCGTTCCTGAACAGGAATGGACAAGATTATATGAACTGATCTGGAAAAGAACAATGGCCTGCCAGATGACAGATGCCGAGTTGGAAAAAACAACTGCTAAAATTGAAATATCAACCAATAAAGAAGAACTCACTGCATCCGGGGAAGTTTTGAAATTTGATGGCTTCCTGAAAGTTTATCGTGAAGACAAGGATGATGAAGAGCTGGAAGAAGAAGCTAATGAAGGAATGCTGCCACCATTAACGGTTGGTCAGCAATTGCCGCTGAAAGAAATGAAAGCGACAGAAAGGTTCAGTCGTCCACTACCCCGCTACACAGAAGCATCGCTGGTAAAGAAACTGGAAGAATTGGGAATTGGCCGCCCATCCACTTATGCGCCTACCATATCCACTATTTTAAAAAGAGGTTATGTGGAAAAAAGAAATAAGGACGGTGTGATCAGGTATTATAGCGTTTATACATTAACAGGCAATGATGTTATAAAGAATTTGGACAATGAGAATACCGGGGCAGAAAAATCAAAACTGTTTCCTTCGGACCTTGGATTAGTGGTCACCGACTTTCTAAACAAATATTTTGACGATATCATGGATTACAGCTTCACGGCACGGATAGAAGAAGAATTTGATGAAGTGGCCGAAGGCAAGATGAAGTGGAATAAAATGATCGATGATTTTTATATCCCCTTTAAAAAAGATGTAGATAATACCATTGAAAATGCTGAACGGGTAAAAGGTGAAAGAGAATTGGGTGTTGATCCCGAAAGCGGTAAGCCGGTTGTGGCCAGGATGGGTCGTTATGGCGCCATGATACAGATCGGTGTTGCCGATGATACAGAAAAGCCCCGCTTTGCTAAAGTTCCAACAGGGCAAAGTATTGAAACCATTACTTACGAAGAAGCGATGAACCTTTTTGGTGCGCAGGGCCCAATGGGTTTATATGAAGAAAAAGAAGTTTCCGTGAATGTGGGTCGTTTTGGTCCTTATGTAAAATGGGGTGATGAATTTATTTCACTGCCCAAGGGAACTGACCTGGGCACTGTTGACCTGGAGAAAGCCATTCATTATATAAAGCAAAAACAAATTGCCGATGCACCGGTAGGTACTTATGATGGTAAACCCATTACAAAAGGCACGGGTCGTTTTGGACCATACATTAAATGGGATGGCATGTTCATCAATGTGCCGCGGCGTTACAATTTTGCCAACCTGAGCCAGGAAGAAATGAATGAGCTGATCGATGCCAAAGTAAAAAAAGAAGCCAATCGTTACATACAAAGATGGCCGGATGAAAAAATATCCGTGGAGAATGCAAGATGGGGACCGATCATTAAGTTTGGTAAAAAAATACTGAAGCTTGAATTAAAACCCGACGGTACAAAGTATACTGCCGATGAAGCCGCCACCATTCCTTTAGAAGATATCAAGAAAATGATCGAGGCTCAGGTGCCGAATGCTTTTGGGAAGAAAAAGGCTGTAAAAAAGACTGTCAGTCCGAAAGATTTGAAAACTCCTGCTAAGAAAAAAACTCCTGTAAAGAAGACGACAAAGAAAAAATAAGATTAATGGAGTATCATTTCAGATATAGCCTTACCACAGATGATTTTGCTGAATACAGTGCCTATACATCGTGGTATGCACCCTGGCAGAAAAAGGTAAGGATAAAATTCATAGTTAATGTTGCACTTATCTCGCTTGTATTTATGCCAGCAGGTATAATTGTCTCAAGGTATATCCGTAATGCAAAACATCATAACAATGAAGGACTTGGAATTATAGTTTTAGTCGCGTTAATATTTCTTTTGTTATTTGCATATTATCAAGAACCCTTCAGAATTAAAAATAAAGTAAGAAAGTTTCTTGATAAGGATGAGAACTCCAACATACTTACCGAAAGAAATTTAGAAATTAATGATAAAGAAATTGTGTTTACTGATGATACGGAAAGGTCGTTTCGTAAATGGGATTCAATTACCAGAAATGCTGTTACAAAAGAATATTTTTATTTATATACAAACTCGGTTCAGGGATATATAATTCCCAAAAGATTATTCAGTTCTCAGAGAGAAATAGATGAGTTCGACAAATTTTTGACAGAAAAAATTCCGTTAGCTTCTTCTTTTCGTTCAATGGGAATATAATTTATCTTCATTGTCATGAAAAGAGATTACTGGGAAAAAATAGCCTCTTCCTACAACGATGAAATATTCGATGTCCTTCACAATGACAAGAAAGCACTTATTCGTTCTGCCATAAAGAAATATGCTTCAAAGAATAAGACCGTCATTGATATTGGTTGTGCCATCGGCAAATGGCTGCCGGTGCTCTCCCCTGCTTTTAAAAAAGTTTATGCAGTGGATATTTCTGCAAAGAACCTTGAAATTGCCCAACAACTTTACCCGCAGTATAAAAATGTTGAATACCTGCGGGCCGATATGAGTGGCAGGAATACCAACCCCGATGGCTATCGGGGGCCCAAATGTGATTTTGCCATCTGCATCAATGCAATCCTTACTTCTTCTTTGAAAGACAGGGCTATTTTCTTTGAGTCCCTTTCTGCCTGTGTAAAGAAAGGCGGACGCATCATTATCACCATTCCATCTTTGGAATCTTTTATGCTGTCCAGTATCATTCAGCAGCAATGGAAGATCGACAAGGATCTTTTCCCCGCAACAAAAAATGCAAAGGAAGCTCTAAAGAAATGGAATAATATCCGCCAGGGCAATGCTGATATTGATGATGTGCCTCATAAACATTATCTGAAGGAAGAATTACAACTTCTTTTAGCCAATGAAAAATTTGTCGCTGAAGATTTTCAAAAAATAGAATACAACTGGGACACCGAATTCATAAAGCCACCGAAGTGGCTGAAAGAACCCAAGCCATGGGACTGGATGGTGGTGGCAAGAAAGTTGTGAGTTCGGAGTTTGGAGTTCCGAGTCAAATCCCTGATTGCAGTATTGTTTATTCTGACTATAGTTAACTGACTCCGAACTATGAACTACCGACTCCCGACTATTTCTTAACGTCTGTGGAAAAGTTTAACTGTTTTATATCAGCGGCAGTATTGATCTTGTGCAATAATCGCCACCATGGAAACAAACAAAGAAATCTCTGCACTGTTTACTTTAATTGACGATCCTGATGAAGAAGTCTTCGGTCTTGTATCGGAGAAAATTGTTGATTATGGTAAGAATATCATTCCCAACCTCGAGCATTTATGGGAAACCACACCCAATGAAGAAATACAGGGCCGCATTGAATTATTAATACACCGTCTTCATTATACCGACCTTACGGAAGACTTTCGTCAATGGAGTGTTTCCGGTCATCACGACCTGATGCTTGGCGCCATGCTGGCCTGTAAATTTCAATACCCGGATGTATCCACCACACCGGTAATGCAGGAAATAGAAAAGGTCCGCCGCAACATCTGGCTGGAATTGAATAATTATCTCACACCACTGGAACAGATCAATATTGTCACCAGTATTTTATACAGCTATTACGGTTTAAAAGGTGGTGAAACAAATTATAAGGAACCCAATGAATTTTTATTGCATAAATCCCTTGAAGTAAAACGGGGCAACCAGATCTGCAATGGCATTTTGTATTTGATCCTTTGCGAACTGCTTGACATCCCTGTAAAAGCCATTCATATTCCCAAACAATTCATCATCGCTTATTTTAAACCGGGTTATTCGGATGAAACACTCCCCAACCCGATACATAAGATTGAATTTTTTATTGATCCCACAACAGGACAGGTTTTCACCCAGCAGGATGTAGATAATTATTTTAAAAGAATTTCTGTTCCACCTGTGGGCACCTACTTCAAACCGCAAAAGAACAAGCAGGTGATCCAGCAATTGCTGGAAGAGTTCAGTAAATGTTTTACCGGCGAGAAAGAACTTTACAAGCAAGCTGAGTTGATGGAACTGGTGAAGTTGTTGGAGTAAAAGCCATTAGCTATTAGCCGTTAGCTTTTAGCTACACCTTTTTATATTGACAAAAGCTAATGGCTAACGGCTAAGAGCTAACAGCTATAACGCCAGGCTATATCCATCACGGTAATCCCTCTTAACAAATTGATTCGCTTCATCAAAATTGGTGACCTTCATATTAGCAGCATCCCACAAAAGTTTTTTCCGGCCAAGATATTTATCTTCCCATCCTTTCAGGTTTGGATTTTTCATCATCCAACTCCTGATCGCCAAATTACCCATAAGAATACTTTCTGTGAATGGCCCGGCGTATTCAAACGGTGAACTCGTAATTCCTTTTTCATAACCGGCAATGCAAGCATTCACCCATTGCAAATAATGGCCTTCCGGAACTCTCTTAATTGTTTCCTTCGGCATTTTCTTTTCCTGCATCAGTTTGGTAGGCAATAATCTTGGATTAGCACCGTAACAATCCAATAATAATTTTCCTTTTTTACCGATCAGTAATACACCACCGTCCCAATCACCAAACGCTTCTCCGGGTAATAATTCATTCGGACGTTCCGGTAATAAACCACCATCATGCCAGGATACTTTGATATTGCCTTTTCCATCCTTCCTTGGATAATTCAAATGAATAATGGATGCAGGCGGGCAGGCATCTGTATTTTGACTATCATTCCACATTTCTTTCCATACAATTCCAACGCTGCATTCTGCGGAATCAGGATAATCAATGGGCAGTATCCTGTATATCGGGTCCATGATGTGACAGGCCATATCTCCTAAAGCGCCGGTTCCAAATGCCCACCAGCCTCTCCAGTTGAATGGAAGATAAGTCGGGTTATATTCAATCCATTTGGCAGGGCCGAGCCATAAGTTCCAGTCTAATTCCTTTGGCACTTCAAATTTTCCGGATGGTGTTGGAATTCCTTGCGGCCATACGGGCCTGTTCGTCCATGCATGTGCTTCATATACTCTTCCGATCATTCCATCATCAACCATTTCTTTTGCCTTGCGAACGCCATCGCCCGAACCTCCCTGGTTGCCCATCTGTGTTACTACCTTATATTTCTTTGCAGCCTGTGCCAGTATCCTGGCTTCATAGATATCATGTGTCAATGGTTTTTGTGTATATACATGTTTACCCAATTGCATGGCAGCTAATGTAGCCACGGCATGTACATTATCGGGAGTTGAAATGGAACAGGCATCGATATTATTTTTTTCTTTGGCCAGCATTTCCCGGAAATCTTTATAATAAGTGGCTTTGGGAAAATTTTGTCTTGATTTGGCAGCCTCCCTGTCATCCACATCACAAAGTGCTACTATGTTTACAAATTGACTTTTGGCAAATTCTGAGAGATCACCCTCTCCTTTTCCTCCAGCTCCTATACCTGCAATATTTAGTTTGTCGCTTGGTGCAATGTAACCACGGCCCAATACATGACGGGGAACAATAAAAAAAGCTCCGCCAAGTATTGCCGCATTACGGACAAAATCTTTCCTGGAGATCGTGCTGCCTTTTTTTACAGGGGTCATTGGATAAATTTTGCATTAAGATACTTAGAAAAGTCAAATAAGTCATAAAGGTCAAATGGGTCAAATATAGAAATACCAGATCCATGCAAATGATATGACTTATATGGCCTATTTGACTTTTATGACCTTTATGACTTATTTGACTTTTTTCACTAATTTGACCGCATGATCACCTGGGAGGATTTTGAGAAAATAGATATGCGGACAGGGACCATTATTGAAGTAATGGATTTTCCCAAAGCACGGAAACCTGCATACAAACTCACTATTGATTTTGGTGAAGAGATCGGTTTGAAAAGATCATCTGCCCAGGTAACGGCGCATTACAAAAAAGAAGACCTGCTGAACCGCAAAGTGGTTGCTGTTGTGAATTTTCCTCCCAAACAGATCGCAGATTTTATCAGTGAGTGCCTTGTGCTGGGTGTATATGATGAAAACAAAGATGTAATTTTATTGCAGCCTGAACGTCTTGTAAAAAACGGAATGAGGATCGGCTAATGACGGATATCTATACAACATATTATCATTCTCCTGTCGGACTGCTGAAGATCAGCGGAACGGAGAACTATATCAGCGAAGTGAGTTTTCATGACAAAACACAAAAAGCAGAGGGCAAGAAAAAAAATATGCCGCCCATGCTTATCCAGTGTATAGAGCAAATGATCCAATATTTTAATGGACAAAGAAGAATTTTTGAATTGCCTATTGATCAGCCGGGCACAGCTTTTCAGCAATCAGTTTGGGCAGAGTTGATGCAGATCCCCTTTGCAAAAACCATCAGCTATCTTGAATTGGCAAGAAGAACAGGAGATACAAAAGCTACAAGGGCTGTTGCCAATGCCAATGGTAAAAATAATGTCGCTATTATTGTTCCCTGCCACCGCGTGATCGGTTCTAACAAAGACCTTGTTGGTTATGGCGGAGGTTTATGGAGAAAGAAATGGTTATTGGAACACGAAGCAAAAGTGGCGTATGGGGTACAAACACTTTTTTAGTTACTGCTTGATTTCAGGTTACTGGTTTCTGGTTGCTGGTTTCTTCAAATCGTAAAAGTCTTTTCAACCTGTCAGAACCAGTAACCAGCAACCAGCAACTAGATCAATTCATTGCTTGTAAAAGCAAAAGGCAATAACAAACTGGCAGTTTTGATTATAAATACTTTTCCTTCCATGCCGCCGAGTATTAAACGGATCGGCTTTTTTAATCTTGTTTCATATTCCAGCAATGCCTGCCGGCACATGCCGCAAGGAGAGATCGGGTGATCGCTTTTTACTTCCTCGCTGTTATAACTGATGGCAATACTTTTAATGGGCACTTTAGGGTGTGCCGTTGCCACTGAACCGAGAAGAACCCTTTCCGCACAGATACCAACAGGGTATGATGCATTTTCCTGGTTTGTTCCGGCTACCACTTCCCCGTTTTCAAGAATGGCCACAGCACCTACATGAAAATTGGAATAAGGAGCATAGGCCTGCTCCGTCACCGCCCTTGCCTCTCTTAATAACCAGGCATCTTGTTCCGTTAACTGGCTGATATCATCATATACCTCGTATTGAAATTCGTATTTATTTTCTTTCATTGATTATACCGTTTTAAGAAAAAAAATGCCCCTGATATTTGTCAAGGGCATTTAAAGATAGTTTATTTAACAATG
>DATHDV010000156.1:0-4562 GCA_035318845.1 Chitinophagaceae bacterium | reverse complement strand
TTTACATTATTAATGATCTCGCTGGAGATATTGGCTAAAAATTCATACGGCAAATGAGCCCAATCCGCCGTCATGCCATCCACACTTGTCACGGCTCTTAAAGCTACTGTAAACTCATATGTTCTTTCATCGCCCATTACTCCAACACTTTTTACCGGCAATAAGATTGCTCCGGCCTGCCATACCGTTGCATATAATCCGGCATCCTTCAGCCCTTTTATATACAAGTGGTCTGCTTCCTGCAACAATTGTACCTTTTCTTCTGTAATATCTCCTAAAATCCTGATCGCAAGACCGGGCCCGGGGAAAGGATGACGATCGATCATTTCAGCCGGTATCCCCAGTTCCCTTCCCACTTTTCTTACTTCATCTTTAAATAAGGAACGAAGCGGTTCCACCAGTTCAAGATGCAAATGTTCCGGTAAGCCGCCGACATTGTGATGTGATTTTATGGTTTGTGATGGCCCATGCACGGAAGCACTTTCGATCACATCCGGGTAAATAGTTCCCTGCCCAAGCAGGTTAAGACCTTTGATCTTTTTTGATTCTTCCTGGAAAATATCAATGAACAGGCTGCCAATCACTTTTCTTTTTTCTTCGGGGTCTGTTTTGCCGGCAAGTCCTTTATAAAACCGTTGCCGGGCATCAATGCCTGTTACATTCAATCCCAGTTTTGCATAGGTTTCTAATACATTTTCAAATTCATTTTTGCGAAGCACGCCGTTATCAACAAAAATGCCGTAAAGGTTTTTGCCAATGGCTTTATGAATTAATGTAGCGGCAACCGTGGAATCAACACCACCGCTTAATCCCATGACCACTTTCCTGTCGCCGATCTGTTTCTTTAATGCTTCAACAGTATCGGTAATGAAATGAGCTGCTGTCCAGTCCTGCGAACAACCGCAGATATTCACTAAAAAATTATTCAGTATTTTTTTTCCTTCTTTGGAATGATAGACTTCGGGGTGAAACTGTACGCCGTAGAGAGGGAAGTCGTGAGACGTGAGTCGTGAATCGTGAGTTCCGTTCGAAGATTTTTTAAAGGCTGCGACAGGAATGCTTTCTGTTGTGGCTAATAATTCAAAACCTTCCGGCATTTCCAGGATCGTATCGGCATGGCTCATCCAAACCTGTGAACTGTCACTCACATTACTAAACAACACATCTTCTTTTTTTCTTTGTAAAATAGCACGGCCATATTCTCTTTTATTGCTTTTGGCAACCACTCCGCCAAAATGTTTGGCTGTTAACTGTGCGCCATAACAAATTCCCAACACCGGTACTTTTTTGATGAGACCCTGCACATTTACATCAGGCGCTTTTTCTTCATTGACAGAAAAAGGGGAGCCGGAAAGAATGATGCCTTTCAACCCGGGTTCAAATTCAACCGGCTTATTATAAGGAATGATCTCGCAGTACACATTTGCCTCTCTTACGGCACGGGCGATCAGTTGAGTATATTGGGAGCCAAAATCGAGGATCAGGATCTTTTCGGTCATGTTGCTGCGAAGATAAAAAAAGGTTTATAGTTTACGGTTTGTAGTTTGTAGCCTGCCTGTCCGGTAGGCAGGCTCTTTGCTGTAGCAGGTTTCGTCATATTTTTCCTGAAATATCTTAGCTGTAACCTTCAAAAGCCCCCAAGCGTCAAAGTTGTTGAGGTATAGGCATTCAGCCTAATTTTGTTATCACAAAACCAACCACAATGAATCGCATTTTTTTAGCAGCAGCCATTTTTATTATTACGTTCACTTCCTGTCACATTGTAACAGGCAAAAGGATCCAGGGTAATGGAATAGTTAAATCTGAAGCCCGCCCAGTGGGTTCATTCAACAACGTTGACGTGAGTGGAGGCATTGATGTATATGTAAAACAGGATTCTGTTTCTTCCGTGAGGGTAGAAGCAGATGAAAACCTGCTGGAGTATGTGCATATTAATGCTGAAGATGGTACGCTGGAAATAAAAGAGGAGAGAGGTTTTAACCTTCAATCAACAAAAGGGATCAAAGTATATGTAAGCGGCCCTTCGTTCAAACATTTTGATGCATCCGGTGCCTGTGGTATTTACAGCGAAAACAAGATCAGCGGCAGCAATGATATTAGTATGAGAGTCTCGGGCGCCAGCAGCATAACGATGGAGTTGCATGCACCAAACGTGAAAGCAGAATTAACCGGTGCCAGTCATATCAGGCTCAGCGGGGAAACAAAAACTTTCAGCGCCGACGGATCGGGAGCAAGTGGTTTAAAATGTTTTGAACTGATGACCGAAGAAACCGATGTGGAAATTTCCGGCGCCAGTCATGCTGAAGTATTTGCCAGTGTAAAATTAGATCTGCATGCATCCGGTGCCAGCACTGTAAAATATAAAGGCAATGCCAGCATAACACAGGAAGCTAATGGAGCAAGTAGTGTGTCAAAGGCGGAATAAAAGATGACAGATGATAGAGAATAAGATGATAGTTTTTTCGGCGCTATTATCTTTTAGTTATTATCTATCATCTATAAATTCACATACTTCACCGTGATCTTTATATCCCTGTTCCTTCCTTTATCATCCGTACAGGAAATTTTTACCGGGCCTTCTTCCGGCACAAAGAATTGTTTTTCCCCCGCATTACTGCTTTTGTAAAATTTATTGTTGATATACCAATAGACCTTGGTGACATCATTCGCGGTTTTACAGATCAGTTGTAAAGGCTCCCGGTCTTTTTTATTGATGAGATATTCTGTTCCGTTAACAGGAGAAGTGATAGAAGGAGCAGCTCCTTTAAAGATCAGTTCGCAGTTGGGATTATGTGCTGGTATTTTCTGGTATGCGATCCTGTTCTCCTCGAACCATGCCTGCATATCGGGCTCAATGATCTTGTACCATTTCTTTTTGTATCCTGTTTGGGGTGCACAGCTTTTACAATAAGATATTTTTTCATCGGGGCTGATCATTATTTCCTGCCAGTTGCTGCAAACTTTGCTGGAAGAGATCAATGGAATAAAATAATCTGATGTCAAACTGGTACAATGTTCCGAAGGAATTAATCCGGTCTCGCTGCAGACCTGCCGTATGTCACAATCCCTGGGCTGGGTAAACCATTCTTCATCGCTGTCGTAATCGATCGTATTAAAAATTTTGAAAAGTAATGGCGTGGCAATATTGGCGCCGCTGAGATCAGCCACACCAACACCGGAGAAATTGCCCGTCCAGATGCCCACTGTGTAATTTTTATTGTAGCCAATACTCCAGGCGTCTTTCCTTCCATAACTGGTGCCGGTTTTCCAGGCGATCTTTGGCATTCGTTCCGTAGCTGTCCAATTCAATGGAAAATCCGGCCGGTTTACTTTTGACAGAATTTCATTGATCATAAAATTGGCAGCGGGGCTGATCACATTTACTTTATTATATATGCTGTCGCTTTGAATAAAAGATGGAGCGAAATAGATTCCATCATTGGCAAATGCTGAAAATAGTCCTGTTAGTTCTTCCAGCGTTGTCCCGCAACCTCCCAATATTAATGACAAGCCAAGTTTTCTCCTGTCTTTTTGTATCTGTTTGAAATTACAGTTCGATAATTTTTGTATCATCTTTTGATGCCCGAGCAGCCGCAGGCTTTTCACAGCCGGAATATTTAAAGAATGTTCCAGGGCATATTCAATGTTCACATAGCCATTGAACTTTTCATCATAGTTCTCGGGGGCATAACCAGCGTAGTTGACAGACACATCCGTTATCACGGTCTTTGGTGTCAGCAACCCTTCATCAAAACACATGGCATACATCAAAGGTTTTAACGTGCTGCCCGGCTGCCGCACTGCATCGGCTCCATTCACTTGTCCTCCATCGGTTGTGTCGTAAAAATCAGAGGAGCCAACATACGTAATGACTTTATGCGTTTTATTATCAATAATAACAACAGCGGCATTTTTAATATTCTTTAATCGTTGGGTTCTTACATAATCTTCCACCAGCTTTTCTGTTTTTAACTGGGTGTTCATGTTGATATTTGTTTTTATTATATCGCCTCCCTGTTTCTTTAATTTATAAGAAAGATGGGGAATATAATGAGGCACGGTTCCTCTTGTCGCCGTTAATGGCTCGGCCAGCGCATCTTCAATTTCTTTTTTGGTAAAGACTTTTCTTTCGGCGAATTTTTCCAACCAGCGGTTTCGTTCTTTTACAATAAAATCATTGTTCCTGCCGGGTATCATCACGCCGGGTTTGTTGGGAATAATGCTCAATGCTGTTATTTCCGCCAGCGAGAGATGGTCGGGATTTTTTTTGAAATATAAAAGCGAGGCTGCTTTCACTCCTTCAATATTGCCGCCATAAGGAACAAGGTTCAGGTACATCTGCAGGATCTCTTTTTTACTGTACTTGAGTTCCAGTTGAAAAGCCCTGAACATTTCCCGCATCTTACTCCATATATTCCTCTTGCCGGGTTCCAGCATTTTAGCTACCTGCATAGTGATGGTGCTGGCGCCCGACATCCTGCGCATATGAAAGATGTTACTGAAACTAGCCCTGATCACGGCAAAAGGATTGACACCGGGGTGGGAGTAGAAATGCCTGTCCT
>DATHDV010000155.1:0-13518 GCA_035318845.1 Chitinophagaceae bacterium | reverse complement strand
TCCCACGTTTGCTTTAATACCCGTTAGCACGGAGGTAACCGGGTTATTCGAAGGCCCGTAACGACTCACTGCATAATTTTCGGCTGCAGCTAATGGGCCTGTTACTAAAATATTCCTGATGCTATTCCGCTTCAACGGAAGAAGATTATTTGTATTCTTCAGCAACACTAATGATTCTCTATTGAGTTGTAATTCCAGTTCATCTTCTTTAGCCGTATGTACGATCGTATCGGCCCGCTTAGGATCTTTTACATAAGGTTCATCAAAGAGACCTAACAGAAATTTTACCCTTAACACGTCGCTTACTCTTTCATTGACTTTAGCCATGGATAGTTTTTTTTCATAGACTAGCTGGCGGATATTGGTTATATAAGCTTCAGGGGAATTGAAATTGGTCCATACATTTAATCCTGCTTCCACCGCCTGTCTTGTGGCTTCCTTAAAATCGGCTGCGACATGGTGTTTATTATAAATAAATTCTACTGCTTTGCTATCCGACACAACATATCCTTTGAAACCAAATTGACGGCGCAGTAACTGGGTTAAAAAATAATAACTGCCGGTCACCGGTACCCCATCCCAATCATTATAACTGCTCATCACACCAAGGGGATGTGCTTCTTCAATAACCCGGCGAAACGGATACAGATATAACTGATGCATTTCCCTTGGCGACACATGGGGATCTGTACGGGCATTACCATCCCGGCCACCTTTGGGAATGCTATACACCGCAAAATGTTTTAAGGTGGAGGCCACTCCTTGTTCCTGTATACCGAGACACATTTGTTTGCCCAACTCGGCGATCAAAAAAGGATCTTCTCCATAACATTCCACTGTTCTTCCCCATCGCTGATCCCTGGCAGGATCCAGGATGGGCGCATAAATATTCGTATATCCCAATGCCTTTGCCTCCCGGCCAACTATTTGACCTGCTTCTCTTACCAGAGCTTTGTTCCAGGTGTTACCGATGGTAATAGGCGCCGGCAAAGGAGTAGCCCTGTCATGACAAAGACCATGTATACCCTCATTTGTAAAATCAACCGGGATACCCAACCGTGTTTCTTCAACGAACCATCTTTGAATAGTATTGATCGCTTCCGCATGTTTACTGAAAGGATAAGAATATTGACTCTTTGCTTTGGGATTGTAAGGCAGGCTGTTCAATTCTTCATCAATATTAGCAATACCATCTTTCCAAATTTCCATCTTCCATTTGGCGGTGGGCATTTCATCTTTCAACACACGGCCATACCCGTACAAAGTAGCCATCTGGCATGACTTCTCATCGAGCGTCATTTGCGAAACAAGGTTTTCTACACGTTTGTCAATGGGCAGGGAGGGATCTTCAAACACATCCATCCTGCCATTTTTATTGAAGTCCACCCAACCTTTATGATAAATATTTTTTTGCTGGGCCGGCAAGTTTATAGTATTCAGGCAAAAAGCAATTACAAGTAAACGCTTCATAATTTATTTTTAAAAGAAAAATTTTAAAATTAGAAAGGAGACGGATGTGAATGATATGCTCGTTTCACTCTCTATTCACTTCTATATGCATCACTGCTGATAATGCCCAACTCCAATCCGCGCAATTCTGCAAGACCCCGGAGACGCCCGATGGCAGAATACCCGGGATTGGTTCTCTTTTTCAGGTCATCGAGCATCTGGTGCCCATGGTCGGGTCGCATAGGCAGGCTGAGTTTTCTTTTTTGCATTATTTCAATAATCTCTTTTACGACTTCATACATATTCACATCGCCTTCCAGGTGATTGTCTTCATAGAAATCTCCCCACTCATTTCTTCTGGTGCTGCGGAGGTGAATGAAATGGATCCTATCGGCAAATTCTTTTATCATAGCAGACAGGTCATTATCCGGCCGTACGCCAAAGGAGCCGGTGCAAAAACATATACCATTATATAAGGAGGGAACCGCTTGCACCAGGGCTTTGATGTCAGCAGCCGTACTTACTACTCTTGGCAAACCGAGAATGGAATATGGAGGATCATCGGGGTGAATGACCATTTTTATACCCTGTTCTTCTGCAACAGGGATAATTTGCTGTAAAAAATAAATAAGATGTTGCCGGAGCATGGATGCATCGATCCCTTCATATTCATCCAATGCCTGCTGAAACTGGCGCAGTGTAAAACTTTCTTCACTCCCCGGTAAGCCTGCAATGATATTTCTTTGCAGTTGCGAACGCTCATCATCACTCATTTTATCAAACCGGTTTTTTGCTCTCAGCAGTTCCTCCCTGGAATATTCTTTCTCCGCATTCTTTCTTTTTAAAAGAAAAGCATCGAAGGCGATAAAAGCTGCTTTTTCAAAACGGAGCGCTTTGGAACCATCTTCCACGGTATAGCTGAGATCGGTTCGGGTCCAATCGAGCACAGGCATAAAATTATAAGTAACCGTGTCAATGCCGCAGCCGGCTAAATTGATGAGAGAGCATTTGTAGTTCTCAATATATTGCCTGAAATTTTCTTTCTGCGTTTTTATAGCTTCGTGAACGGGCACACTTTCCACAACACTCCATTTCATGCCTGCCGATTCAACTTCGTGCAGGCGTTTTTGTATGTCCCCGGTTAACCAAACTTCACCATTGGGAATATGATGTAAAGCTGTCACCACCCCGCTGCAGCCCGCCTGCCTGATATCGGCCAGACTCACCGGGTCATCGGGGCCAAACCAGCGCATGGTTTGTTGCATCCTGTATATTCCTGCCTGCTTATTCATCAGCGACAATTTATCTTCCCTTAATCTTCTCAACTCTTAATAATTTTGCTTATGTCTCTGAAAGTACACCAGCCTATGAAGAACTGGCCTAAAATTAATAAACTCTAATCAAATGTTCTCGGCTGCTTTACCCGTCGTCAAAACCACTTAAACCTCATTTGTTAATCAATTTGGAAGACAAATTAAATGCAGTTTACAATTATGCCAAGATTCAAAAAATATTCTGTGAAGTTAGTAATCCCCGTAATCTAGGATACCCAGAGCCAATTAATAAACTAAATGTGATTAAAATAGCAGTTCCACCGGGGACACCATCATATATGAATTGCACATTTTTGCAGAGTTATGCAGAGATCAAAAAAAAAAAAACCTGCTAATCATCAGTTAGCAGGTTTTTGCATTTTCTGCATCGTTGTCTGGAGGTCCCGAGCGGATTCCCTGCCTGCGTGACGCAGTCAGGCAGGGAACCGCGTAGCAACTTTTGCAAAGCTGAATCTATTGGATACAGGACAATTAATTAATATGCAATAAAAAAGTCACCACTATATGATGACTTATCGAGGTCCCGAGCGGATTCGAACCGCTGTAGCAGCTTTTGCAGAGCTGAGCCTAGCCACTCGGCCACAGGACCTTTTGAATGACAGCGAAAATAAGATATTTTTGTCAACTGGAGTATTCATACCACCTTTAAACAAGTACTATGAGTCGTATTGCAGAATCAGAATTAATTATCAATCCACGCGGTGCAGTTTATCATTTGGATCTCCGTCCCGAAGAAATTGCAGGAACCGTTATTACCGTTGGTGACCCGGACAGGGTAAAAGAGATCAGCAAACATTTTGATTCGGTGGAAGTAAAAAGACAACATCGTGAATTCATTTCCCATACCGGTTATGTTGGCAAAAAAAGACTGACTGTATTATCATCCGGGATTGGCCCTGATAATATTGATATTGTCATGAACGAACTCGATGCACTGGTGAATATTGACTTTGAAACCAGGGAAATAAAAAAACAACTGGTATCTATCAATATTATCCGGATCGGTACTTCCGGATCCTTGCAACCTGATATTCCAACTGACAGTTTTGTATCCTCCACGCATGGCCTGGGTATTGATAACCTGTTGAATTTTTACCGGTATAAACAAAACGAAGAGGAAAAACAACTTCTTCATTCTTTTGTCACGCATACACAAATACACGGGCAGATCAGCAACCCGTATATCTTTAGCGCAGCGGCTTCATTGATCAAACATTTTGTAAAAGATTTTCACCAGGGCATCACGGTTACCTGTCCCGGTTTCTATGGTCCCCAGGGAAGGATCTTAAGACTCGGCATTAGCAATCCTGAACTGGTTGATCGTCTCACCGATTTTCGTTTTGGCCAGCATCGTATCGCTAATTTTGAAATGGAAACATCGGCCATCTATGGTTTGGGAAAATTGCTGGGGCATCAATGTCTTGCATTAAATGCCATTGTGGCCAACCGGGTGAAAAAAGAATTCTCGAAAGACGGAAAAGCTGCGGTGGAAAAATTGATTCAGAGATTTCTTGAAATATTTTCGGAGAATATATAAGGCGAGTGGGTTGTGGCTAGTGGGAAGTGGGGAATAGCGAGTGGGGAAAAAACGATTTTAGTTGAGGGACTAAACTTTATTTATAAACAACCAAATGTGAACTTGAGTTTCTAAACTTTTTTATATGCTCAGTTTATCACATAAGAACCTCGATGTTTACAAAATATCTTTAAACCTGGTAGAAGAGATTTATAAATCTACCCGCAGTTTTCCCAAAGAAGAACAGTATGTTCTTGTTTCACAAATTCGCAGGGCCGCCATATCAGTTTGCTGCAATATTGCAGAAGGAGCTTCCAGGATATCCCGGAAAGAAAAGAGACGATTCTATGAAATTTCAAGAAGTTCACTGGTAGAGGTGGACACTCAATTTGAAATAGCCATTATCTTAGCTTATTATCAAAAAGGGCAAATGAAAGAACTGGAACAATATCTGGAATCAACTTTCAGGATGCTGAGCAAAATGATCGGTAACCTGAACTTAAACCCCACTCGCCACTAGCTAAACCCCATTCACCTGATGACATTACATTTTTTCAAATACCAGGGCACCGGCAATGATTTCATATTGGTTGATAACCGGAAAAATGAAGTTTCGCTTTCGATGGAGCAGGTCCATAAGTTATGTGACCGCCGTTTCGGTATCGGAGCAGACGGGCTGATGTTATTGAATGAAAAGCCCGGCTATGATTTTGAAATGAAATACTACAATTCCGACGGCAATGAAGGGAGCATGTGCGGCAATGGGGCAAGATGCATGATCAAATTTGTCTATCATCTCGGTATCCACCGGGAACTTTATAAATTCCTGGCTGTGGATGGAGCCCATGAGGCAGAGATTGATACGGACGGTATTGTATCGCTAAAAATGAAAGATGTAAGAACGATCAAAAAATTTCATGGCGACTTTATCGTTGATACCGGCTCCCCTCATTACATCAAGCTGGTGCCCCATGTGATGGATATAGATGTATTTAAAAAAGGTTATGAGATCAGGCATAGTAAAGAATTCGAGGACGAGGGGATCAATGTGAATTTTGTTGAACAAACTGATGAAGTGGATAAGATCATCGTCCGCACTTATGAACGGGGTGTGGAAGACGAAACCCTTTCCTGTGGCACCGGTGTAACAGCGGCCGCATTGATATGTTATCACAATGAGAACGGGTTTAATGAAGTGGAAGTAAAAACCTCCGGCGGCGATCTCATTGTTGAATTTGACCGGGTGGATGATGACCGGTTTGAAAACATCTGGCTCTGCGGCCCCGCTGAAAGAGCTTTTGAAGGAACTATTGAAATAAAATGACAGGGAATCTCACTATACATGAGATCGGGCAACAGATCCATACTGCCGCAACAGATTTTCTCCATTATTGTTCTTCACTTACCGAAGAACAATTTTTTTTCCAACCTGCAGACAAATGGTCGCCGGCGCAGCAGGTAAGACATCTTATTATAGCTGCCGATAATACCAGGCTTGCATTTGCACTGCCAAAATTCATTGTTCGCTGGTATGCAGGTAAACCAAACCGTCCTTCCCGCAGTTATGATGAACTGGTAGCCAAATACAAATTAAAATTGGAGCAGGGCGGAAAAGCCAGTGGACGTTTTATTCCCAAACCAATACCAGCCAGCTATGGTAAACAAAAAATGCTTGACCAATTTAAAAACTCAATGGATAAACTGGTACATGCAATACAATCCAAGTGGAAAGAAACCCAATTGGATCAGTATATAGCCCCTCATCCACTCCTGGGTAAGATAACTTTGCGGGAGCTTGGATATTTCACTGTTCATCATACGTATCATCACCTGGAATCAATTGAAAAAATGACTTCACCCTCCTAATTCCTTATTTCTTATTCCTTATTACTCATTCCTGCCCTACCTTTGCCGCCGTGATTCAGTATTTTAAAAATATCAACCAGAAAACTATTGAAATAGACAATCCTGAAACAGGCGCCTGGATCAATGTATCACCTCCTCTTAAAAAGGAAGAATTTTCAGAGCTTTCTGCCAGCCTGGATATCCCGGTTGATTTTTTGACCGATTCATTAGATATTGATGAAAGAAGCCGCTTTGAAGAAGATGATAATGTAAAATTGATCGTCATTAAAACACCTACAGAAAACAACTCGTTCAATGAGAGCGATGCCTATTATATTACCATTCCCATCTGTATTATTCTTACCCATAACCAGATCGTCACGGTCAATTCATTTGATAATCCTGCCATTAAAAAATTCCTGAACACATTTCAGAACCGTCACCCGGATAAGAGGAACATGATGGTGCTGAAAATATTTGAAAAGATCACCCAGGCATATATGGAATACCTGAAACAGATCAACCAGCGACGAAATACGATGGAACAAAAACTGTATGCCAGCAGCAGGAATGAAGAATTGCTTGACCTGATGCGGATACAGAAAAGCCTGGTGTATCTTGTCACCGCCCTCCGTTCCAACGAATTGCTGATGATGAAACTGGAAAGAACCAATTTTTTGGCCCTGACAGAAGATGAACGGGAATTCTTCAATGACCTTATTGTAGACAATTCACAGGCCCTTGAGATGGCCAATGTTTACACCAATATCCTGAGCAGCACCCTTGATGCTTTTGCCAGCATTATTGCCAATAACCAGAACCAGGTCTTAAAAAGACTGGCTGTTATTACGATCGTACTCACTTTCCCGGTCCTTATCGCCAGTTTATTTGGTATGAACGTACCCAGCGGTTTTGAACATTCGAGGTATGCTTTCTATATAGTTGTGTTTTTATCATTAGGTATCGCCCTTATTATAGGATGGTATTTTTTCCGCAGGAAAATATTCTAAGCCCCTGTCCCCTAAAGGGGAACTTAGACTGATACATTCCTTCTAAAAAGTATTTTTACAAACGATGAACAGATTTAACCTGAGAGTATATGGTGTTCTTATCAATGATCAAAAACAAGTGCTGGTTAGTGATGAACTCATTCGCAGCAGTTACATTACAAAATTTCCCGGTGGTGGACTTGAATTCGGCGAAGGCACCAGAGATTGTCTGAAAAGAGAATTCAAAGAAGAAATGGATCTGGATGTGGAGGTCGGCGAACATATTTATACAACCGATTACTTTCAAATATCAGCTTTCCATCCCGATCACCAGATCGTCTCTGTTTATTATTGGGTCAAAGCGCTGGAAGCAATCAAAGCGCCATTGAGAAATAAGGAATTTGATTTTGATGAACAACAATTGGAAGTTTATGCAGCCACCGGTGAAACCGAAACTTTCCGGTTTATCAATTGGGATGATTTTTCGGCAGCAAGTGTAACACTCCCGATCGATAAGATCGTTGCAGAAATGATAAAAAGAGATACCAGGTAAAGGAGAACTATTATCTATTATCTATTATCTATTATCTATCATCTATTATCTATCATCTATTATCTATCATCTATCATCTATCATCTTCTCACTTATCTCCCATCGCCGCCTTTTTCATAGCTGCTGCCTGCTCATGTCCCAGGTATTTCTCGATCCGGTGATGAACAAAATAGATAACTGGTGTCAAAATAATTGCCACGATGAATTTATAAATGTAATTCACCACGCCTACGGCTATAAACAAACTAAAGGGCCAGACAAAATCATTTTTGGAAGCATTCACCCTTGTACCGATATAAAATGCAATGAACAACACCACGAAGCTGTCGATGAATTGAGAGATCAGTGTGGAACCGGTCGCCCGGAGCCAGATCCTTTTTTCCCCGGTCACCTTTTTGATCTTATGAAAAATAAAAACATCGATCAACTGACCAAGCATAAATGCTGTTAATGAACCAATGATGATAAACCCACCCTGCCCCAGCACACTGTTATAAGCTTTTTCCATATCCGGCACCCCGCTTCCCTGTTTGCTGGTAATAAAAAAATCAGCCGGGATCAATTTCATAGCGCCATAAAAAACGATAAATGCAAATGCAATTAGTCCTGCGGTCAGGTAAGAAAGGAACCTCACTCCTTTCATGCCATAGTATTCATTGATAATGTCCGTCATGATAAATACAACCGGCCAGAGCAATACGCCTGCTGTAAGGTTTACAGAAAGATCGTTGCCAAATAAAACAATATGCAATGGCCGTAACCCCAACGTTTTTTCCAGTGAAAAGATCTTTACCCCGATTATTTCAGCGATCAGGGCATTGGCAATAAAAATTCCTGCCAGTATGATAAACAACCGGGTCGGTTTATGTTTGATGATAGTAAGGATCATTAAGGTAAAATATGAAATAGATTAAGAATAATAAAAATAAAATATTAGCCAGGATGAGCCAAAGGGGTACATATTCCCTGAGTTTCTTTTTAATGATCAATACGACCAGGCAGCAAAGGTTCGTTACCGGTAAAATGACCATCCCCATTACATAACCAATAGTAATGATGGTGGATTCAAGCTCCGGGTTATTCACCCATTTTTTTATTAACAGGGTAAAAGAAAGAACAAAAAATAAACCGCAAATAAAAGCCAGTCTTGACAAAAATAAAAGCCAGCGCATCGGGATTTTAGTCTAAAATAGCATTATTTTGTCAGCTTAATATTGAAATTGTATGGACAATCCGATGCTCAAAAAAATACTTCCTCATTTTATTGCCATTGTTATTTTCCTTGTTGTGTCAGCGCTGTTTTGCAAACCTGTCCTGGATGGAAATGTGCTTAGCCAGGGCGACATCATTGGCTGGAAAGGCATGGCTCAAAACTCATTTGAGTACAAAGAAAAAAATGGTCATTTCCCTTTATGGAACCCGAATCTCTTCAGCGGCATGCCCAATTACCAGGTGGCGATGGAGGGTAAAAGTATTTTATATCCTGTCACGAATGCAATCCTGTATACATTACCAAAGCCGATCAACTTTTTCTTTTTGGCCTGTATCTGTTTTTATATATTATGCATTGCTTTAAGGGCAAGACCTGCAATTGCTATTTTTGGTGCATTGGCTTTTGCTTTTGCTACGTACAATCCTGTCATTATAAGTGCAGGACACGATTCCAAAATGTGGGCTATTGCTTTCATGCCATTGGCCATGGCAGGTCTCATTTATACTTTTGAAAAAAAATACTGGCTGGGTTTTACCCTCACAACGCTTGGGGCTTACCTGGAAATTGGCGTTAATCATCCCCAGATCAATTTTTATTTTTTCCTTGTAGCCGTTGCAGTTACGCTGAGCTACCTTGTTGGATGGATAAAAAATAAAGACTGGAAACACATTGCAATGGCAGCCGGTATAACGGCTCTTGCAGCTTTTATCGGTGTGGCCGGAAATGCGTTGACACTTTTGACAACCAGCGAATACACAAAATACAGCATCCGGGGTGGCAAGGGTATTTCTATTGATGGAGATAAAGTAACAACATCAAAATCGAAAGGACTTGATACCAGTTATGCTTTTGAATACAGCTTAGGTAAAGCCGAAGCAGCGGTGATCATGATGCCGGATGCTTTTGGCGGCAGCAGTGCTGTGCCACCGGGAGAAAAATCACATGTAGTTGAAAAATTAGTTGCAAAAGGTATCCCCGAAAACCAGGCTATCCAATTGGCAACAGACCCACGGGCACTTTCACGTTATTGGGGAGGTATTGGTGGCGTAGGAACTGCCGGCCCTCCTTATGTTGGGGTCATTACCTGTTTATTGGCCCTGATCGGTTTTGTGTTGTATAAAAAACCATTGCGATGGGGATTATTGGCCGTATCCGTATTAGCCATCCTGATGGCATGGGGAAAATATCTTCCCGGTTTCAATACTTTCCTGTTCAATAATCTCCCTTTATATAATAAATTCAGGGCGCCATCAATGACCATGGTCATTACCCAGTTCACACTTCCCATTATGGCTGTTCTTTCACTTCAATATTTATTGTACCGGGACAAAAGCCGCGAATTACTGAAAGAAGATTTCAAAAAAATACTTTATGCGGTGGGTGGTTTATTTGCCTTACTGGGCATCATGTATATTGCCATGGACTATTCTTATTTACACGACAGGGAGATAATTGCTGAAGATTGGGACAGAAGCGGAACAGGTATGATTGGTCGCCTGATCGTATCGGGTCTTAAAGCAGACCGGAGAGCAATGTTCGGCGGACAGGTATTAAGAGCCATCGGCTTTGCTGTTCCGGTTTTGGTTTTATTATACCTGTATATAAGAAATATCATAAAACCTGTTGTAGCTGTCATTGTTATCATGCTCATCAGCAGCATAGACCTGTTCATGATCGGCAAGGAGTATCTTAATGAAGATAATTATGTGCCTTATGAAACTGTTGATAATAATTTTGTTCAATCCACTGCCGATAAAAAGATACTGGAAGATAAAGAACCTGATTTCCGGGTCTTCAATACGATGGGCAATCCCTATACAGAATCCCGCACCTCTTATTTCCATCAATCCATTGGAGGATATCATCCTGCCAAATTGAGCATCTACCAGGATGTGATAGAAAAATATATGTCAGGAAACCTGAACAGAGGGGTATTAAATATGTTGAATACGAAATATATTATTCAACAAGATCCTCAAACAGGGGCGCCGGTTGCCGTAAATAATCCCGATGCATTTGGCTCCTGCTGGCTGGTGAAGAACGTGAAAGTAGTAGAGGACCGTGTAGAAGCAATACAGGCAATTGGCACAACTAATTTAAGAGACACAGCCATCGTTGATAGATCTTTTGCAAAAAATGTAATACAGCCTCAGTGGGATTCTGCCTCTTTCATCAGGATGACAAAATTTGATAATGATGCTATTGAATATGAAGCTAATTGTAACGGGCCCCAGTTTGCTGTCTTCAGTGAAGTATACTATCCTGCGGGGTGGAATGCATATATAGATGAAAAGAAAACCGGTTATTGCAATGCGAATTATGTGCTGAGAGGTTTATCCATACCAACCGGCAAACACGTCATTAAATTTGTATTTGAGCCTTCTTCCGTTAAGAAAGGAAGAACTCTTATGTCCATGGCATCATTTGTTATCCTGCTGATCTTTATTGGTGGATTGTTTATGGCATGGAGACAGAACAGAAAGACAACCTGAAATAATTCATGAAGAAGGTCCTTGCGATAGCCCCCTACCCTTACCTTCCTTTTTTTTCGGGGGGACAAAAATTCATTGCCCGGTTTTTTGAATATCTCGGCAAGGAGGTTGACCTGGCTGTTATTTCTGTGGCTGAGAATGATTTTTCCCTGGCAAACAACTATCGCACAATCCCCTTGCTTAAAAGATCCTTTTCAAGATATTATGACCGGAGCCTTGTTTCAAAGATCACTGCCTTGGTAAAGAAGGAAGGATTCGATACCATAATATGGGAACATCCTTACTATGCGTGGCTGGCTTTTCGCATCAGGAAAAGAACAGGAGTAAAGACGATCATTCATACACATAATGTCGAGTACCAGCGGTTTCGCTCCACGGGTCGCTGGTGGTGGCCCATATTAAAAATGTATGAGCGGCGGAGTTTTAAAAAAGCAGATGCGATCTTCTTCATCAGCCCGGAAGATAAAAATTTTGCCATAACAAAATGGAAGATCGAAAAAGAGAAATGTATTGACCTCCCCTTTGGAATAGATATTAAAAGCTACCCGGATGATAAAGCTGAATGCAGGGACATGCTTTGCCGGAAACACAATATCAGCAGGGAAGAAAAAATATTATTGTTTAATGGCCTGTTGAATTACAGCTCCAACCTGGATGCATTGAAAGTTATCCTGGATAAAATAAACCCCGTTTTATTGCAAGATGGTTCTTACAGGTATAAGATCATTGTTTGTGGCAAAGGATTACCCGGAAAATTAAACTCATTAAAAGAGTATACGGATAAGAATATTATTTATGCAGGTTTTGTAGATGATATTGAAACATATTTTAAAGCTGCCGATATCTTTCTCAACCCTGTACAAAGTGGCGGTGGTGTAAAAACAAAAATGGTGGAAGCCATTGCATTTGGGACCACCGTTGTGGCCACGGAAACCGGGGCGCTTGGTATTAACAGGCCGGTTTGCGGAGATAAACTTATTGTTACTGCCGACAATGACTGGAATGAGTTTGCAACTTCAATCATCAGCAAAGCCGGTAAAATGACGATAACCCCTCCGGCATATTATGAATACTATTATTGGGGAAATGTATTAAAGAATATGCTGGCAACGCTAACGAAGCCGTCGGCCGGTCAGGCTAAAAAGCATTGACTTGATCAAATTCCTTGTTGCTTCCTTGGTCACAAATATTATTTTGAATATAAAATAATACATCCCCTTCCCTTTTCGCTGGCGCATTATTTCAAGTTCATGCTTCATCATCGTTTTCCGCAGCATGGAAAGCTTCGCCTGGTCCGTACTGCCGCTGTTGATATGAATGATCGTTGTACCGGAGTAAAAAAGAATTTTGTAACCCATGTTTTTGATCTGCTCACACCATAACTGGTCTTCTCCATACATAAAGAAACGGTCATCCAGTTTTTTGCCGGGCAATTGATCAAACACTTCCCGGGGAAAAAGAAAAAATGCACCGTTCACCCAATCGCATTCCATGTTTTCGTCATGCCTGAAATATTTACCTGACATCCATGCTGCTCTTTTTTTGTAAGGCATCAACCAGGGAATAAAACGAAACAGGTCGAGCAATTCCCAACTGATACTTCTGAATCGCCGGGCAGAATACTGGACTTTCCCATTAGGATATGCCATCCGGCAACCAAGCACCCCGGCTTTGCTGTGTTGCTGCATATATTCAACAGATCTGCTGATACTGTCTTCCTGCAGTACCGTATCACTGTTCAGTAATAAAAAAAGGTCACCGGTGGCCTTTTCAATTCCCAGGTTATTCCCGTAGGCAAATCCCCCGTTCCTTTCACTTCTTACCAACTTTATAGAAGGGAATTCTTTCAAAAAATTACCGGCATCACATTCTGTGGATGCATTATCAACCAAAATGATCTCATGACCGATAGCATGTGTATGTGCAATAACAGAACGGATACAGTTGCTTGTTAAAGTAAATGTGTTGTAGTTTATTATTATGACAGAAACTTTATTCATTCAATTATTGACTAAGATCAAACTATTTATGGCATATATATAAAACAATATTCGCCGGAAGCCCGTATTTGCTGATGTCAGCAACAGGAATATCGGTACTGGTAATTTTCTCTACCCCGAAACCGGC
>DATHDV010000154.1:0-8499 GCA_035318845.1 Chitinophagaceae bacterium | reverse complement strand
CTATACTCCCCGATACCCGGTTATTGATATTAATTCCGCAGATACTACGGCCCTTATTGCATTGCCGGGTATTGGAAGCAAACTGGCAGCAAGGATCATAAACTTCAGGGATAAATTGGGTGGTTTCTATTCTGTGACCCAGGTTGGAGAAACTTTTGGCTTACCCGATTCTACTTTTCAAAAAATAAAGCAATACCTGAAACTGGAAAATACTTCCACCCGAAAAATTAATATCAACACAGCTACGGTTGATGAATTAAAAGCACATCCATATATCAGGTGGAGCCTTGCCAACCCGATCGTTGCTTACAGAAATGAACATGGGCCATTTTCAAAAGTGGAAGACATTAAAAAAGTAATGGCCGTAACTGATGAAATTTATAATAAGATTGCGCCGTACCTGGCTGTTCAATAAAAAACCCTCCGCAAAGCGAAGGGTTTAACTAAGTATTCAGTAAACAGATCCGATAACTATCGGATTAAGCGATCTCAACTTCAGCACCGGCATCTTTCAGCTTGCCAACGATCTCATCAGCTTCTGCTTTAGAAATGCCTTCTTTAATGTTCTTGGGTGCGCCATCAACAAGGTCTTTTGCTTCTTTCAAACCAAGACCAGTGATCTCTTTCACGATCTTAACTACGTTCAGTTTAGAAGCCCCACCACTCTTCAACACTACGTTGAATGCAGTTTTTTCTTCCACAGCGGCTGCACCACCACCGTCGCCACCAGCTGCAACCATTACTGCTGCGGCTGCCGGTTCGATACCATATTCTGTTTTTAAGAAGTCAGCCAGTTCCTGTACTTCTTTTACTGTTAAGGCTACAAGGCCTTCTGCTAATGCTTTTACGTCTGCCATTTGATTTAAATTTTTCCCGCCTTCACTGTTTTTGACTCCGGCGGAGTGATTAAAAAAATTTGCCTTTATTGACCCTCAGGCCTGGGTATATAATTCAATTGATAAATTATTCTTCCGCTGGTTTTGTTGCCGTATCATCTGCCGGCTTTGCTTCTGCATCAACCGACGGTTTTGTTTCTGCCTCCGCTACTGGTGTTGTTTCAGCTGCTGCCGCAGGTTTTTCTTCTGCTACAGCTTTTACTTCTTTTTCCACAGGCGTCGTTGCATCTGCACCGGCAGCTTGTTTCTCATGATGATACAATAAAGCAGCGATCACTCTCTTCGCAGGTGATTGCAACAAGCCGATCACTTCGCCGATCAGTTCATTCTTGGTCTTGATCTGTGTAAGAGATTTCAACTTATCATCACCCATGTACAGATCGCCATTGATAAAAGCGGCTTTCAATACAGGTTTTTCTCCATGACTTTCTTTACGAAAAGAACTTATGATCAAAGCCGGGTTTTTCGGGTTCTCCGAAAACATCAATGCTGTAACCTTATGCAATGAATCATATACACCTGTATATTTTTCTCCGTCCAATGCTTCCAGCGCCTTTTTTATCAGCGTATTTTTTGCCACTTTCATTTCAACATGTTTGCTGAAACAAGCATGACGCAATTTGCCTACCTGCGCTACAGTCAGTGATTCTGTATCGGTAACATAGAAGTTATTATACTGAGAGAACTTGCCTTTCAGCACTTCAATCACTTCGTTTTTTTGATCTTTTGTCATTTTATATTTTTTTAAGCTATTAGCTTTTAGCCATTAGCTGTTAGCTATGATTTTAATGAACAAATACCTTTGCATCAATTGTAATGCCCGGGCTCATGGAACTTGCCATACTTACTCCTCTCATATATGTTCCTTTTGAAGAAGAAGGTTTTGCTTTTAAAATGGCATTGATCAGTTCCTGGCAATTCTCTGCAATTTTTTCAGGAGAAAAACTAACCCGGCCGATCGAAGCATGAATAATACCTACTTTATCAACTTTAAAAGCAATCTTTCCGCCTTTAACGTCATTGATCGCATTAGCAACATCATTGGTGACCGTACCAGTCTTTGGATTTGGCATCAGGTTTCTTGGTCCTAACACTTTTCCCAGTTTACCGATCTTCGGCATTACAGATGGAGTGGCAATGATCACATCAACATCTACCCATCCGCCTTCGATCTTTGTTACGTACTCTTCCAATCCCACATAATCAGCGCCGGCAGCTTTTGCTTCCGCTTCTTTATCAGGTGTGCAAAGCACCAATACTCTTTTTGTTTTACCAGTACCATGCGGCAATGAAACAGTACCCCGGATAGCCTGATCGGCTTTTTTAGGATCAACGCCCAACCGGATGTGCAGGTCGACAGAAGCATCAAATTTGCAGGTAGTAATACTTTTTACCAATGCAGATGCCTCCTTTAATGTGTATGATTTATTTGCCTCAATTTTTGTATCAGCAACTTTTCTTTTTTTACTAATGAATGCCATTGTAATTCGTTTAAAGGATTCAAGAATTAATTTTCCCAGGGAGCTTTTCCCTCTACATTCAGGCCCATGCTGCGTGCAGTACCTGCTACCATTTTCATGGCGCTTTCTACTGTAAAACAGTTCAGGTCGGGCATTTTGTCTTCGGCAATTGCCTTTACCTGCTCCCAGTTTACTTTGCCAACTTTGTTACGGTTGCTTTCTTTGGAACCCTTTTGAATTTTAGCGGCTTCCATCAGCTGGATAGCTGCGGGCGGAGTTTTTAGAATAAAATCAAAACTCTTATCAGTATAAACTGTGATTAATACGGGGATTACTTTCCCTTGTTTGTCCTGCGTTCTTGCATTGAACTGCTTGCAGAATTCCATGATATTGATACCCTTGGAACCCAAAGCCGGACCGATCGGAGGTGCAGGATTGGCCTGGCCACCCTTGCACTGCAGCTTTACATAGCCGCTGATTTCTTTTGCCATTTTTAATCTTTTTTGGTGTTAGCGACCTTTCATCTCAAGGACTACTTAGTCTCCCAAATTCCATCGACCGCCGAAGCTTCAGCATAGGCGGTCTCGCCTTCGTTAAAACTACGGCGAGCAAAGAAAGAACTAATTGGGGCGGCAAAGATAAGGGCTGGCAGCCGATTCCGGAAGATTTTTATGCAATTATTTTATCCCTTATTTTCAGGCTCCATGAGTTGTATCTTTTAGATGGCCTTTCTTTACCTAAATCATGCTTCCTGAATGAAACTCTTCTTTATCCGGTATATTAAAATAACCTTTATTTACCTGAGATTACATGTCTTCTTTAATCTCTTTTCTGGCTTATTCTCTAACCTATATCATCTCTCCAAGCTGTCATCCTGGGCAAATAAGAACAGGAAGATCGGGTACAATGATTTTCCTTCTAAATGGAATTATGAAAAGAGATACCCTTTATATAAATGGGTTTTGGAAAAAGAAGGTCTTGTTCCTACTCCCGTTAATTATCTTGAGTTTGGTGTGGCAGGCGGACAATCTATACGATGGTTCTTGTCCCACCTAACTAATCCCGAGAGCCGTTTTTATGGCTTTGATACATTTACAGGCTTACCGGAAGATTTTGGGGTTTATAAAAAAGGAATGTTTAACAATAACACCCAGGCACCTCAAATCGATGACAAAAGGGTAAAATTCTACCAGGGTTTATTTCAGCAAACCGTTCCTGGTTTTTTGAAAGAATTAGATAATACCAGGAGAAATATTATTATGATGGATGCGGACCTGTATTCTGCAACTCTGTATGTCCTTACATCATTAGCACCTTTTCTGAAGAAAGACGATATCATCTTTTTTGATGAATTTGCTGTCCCCACACATGAGTTTAAAGCCTTTCATGAATTTGTTCAATCTTACTATGTTAACCTGAAACTCATTGCGGCAGCTAACAACTATTATTTTGCTGCTTTTAAAGTGGTTTAATATTCATCCTAACATCAGTTAATATCAATAAAAAAGCCATCTCCTTTCGGCTGATGGCTTCAAAATCTTGCCCGATCATTTTAACTGATCTTCTCCACCTGCATATAGTTCAATTCCACGGGTGTAGAACGACCGAATATCTTAACTGTTACTTTCAATTTTTTCTTTTCGTCATTTACTTCCTCTATCACACCGTTAAAGTCATTAAAGGGTCCTTCAATGATCTTAATAGTTTCTCCGACAATGAAAGGCTCACTCATGCTTACACCGCCGGCTTCGGCCATTTCATCCATCTTGCCAAGCATTTTATTCACTTCAGCCCTGCGTAAAGCGATTGGGTTTTCTTTTCCCAAAAAATGGATAACGTTAGTTGTGTTTTTGATCACATCCCGCAGATCATCACTCAGCTTACCCTGGGCGATCTCGATCATTACATAACCGGGATAATAATTTCTTTCCCGCATCACCTTTTTACCATTGGCAACTTTATATACTTTTTCCACCGGGAGAAACACCTGTTTTACGGTTTCACTCCAGCCGCCCCGGGAAATTTCCTTGTCAAGGTATTCCTTCACCTTTTTTTCTTTTCCGCTTATTACCCGCAATACAAACCATTTTGTATCCTGCTGTGTATTTTCGGTATTAGTTGTTGTTTCCATTATTATTTGTTCAATATATTATAAACAAATTTGAGCCCGTTGCCGGCCACAAAATCCATCGCCAGTACAATAAAAGTTATCACCAGCGTTGCTGCCAGTACGATCATGGTTGATTGCTGAAGCTGGGGCCAGGTTGGCCAGCTCACTTTCTCCGATAACTCTTTATACGATTCCCTGATATACGTTGTGATCTTTTTCATGTTTTTGATTTAAGATTCAAGTTTACTCTGCACGGGCACTAGGATTCGAACCCAGATCTAAGGTTTTGGAGACCTTCATTCTACCATTGAAATATGCCCGTATATTAAGCTATTAGCTGATAACCATTAGCTACCAGCTTAAAAAATATCCTGTAAGAAAGCTAAAAGCTATTCCGTGTTACCGAAACAGCTTTTAACATATGTTGCAAAGATAAAAATCTTTTGCTTAATAAGCCACGGCCAGATCCCGCCGCTGGCGGGAAATAGCTGGAAGCTTTTTGATTACTTCAAGATCTCAGTTACCTGTCCGGCACCTACCGTACGGCCACCTTCACGGATCGCAAACTTCAAACCTTTCTCCATCGCAATGGGCTGGATCAGTTTTACTGTCAGTGATGTATTATCACCGGGCATCACCATTTCAGTTCCTTCTGGCAGGGTCACTTCACCTGTAACATCCGTAGTACGGAAATAGAACTGCGGACGATAGTTCTTAAAGAAAGGGGTATGACGACCACCTTCTGCTTTATTCAACACATAGACCTCGCATTTAAATTCAGTATGCGGTGTGATAGAACCGGGCTTACAGATAACCATTCCACGACGGATCTGGGTTTTCTCAATACCACGAAGTAACAAACCGGCATTGTCACCAGCTTCTCCTTCGTCCAGCAATTTGCGGAACATCTCAACACCAGTACATGTTGATGCAAGCGGAGCATCGAGAAGACCAACGATCTCAACTGCCTCACCAACTTTTATCTTACCTCTTTCAATTCTGCCTGTAGCAACGGTACCACGACCTGTGATCGAGAATACATCTTCAACAGACATCAGGAAAGGCAATTCGATCGGACGTTTAGGAAGAGGAATATAACTATCAACCGCTTCCATCAATTCTTCTACTCCTTTAACCCATTTTTCTTCACCGGCTAAAGCTCCGGTTGCAGAACCCCTGATAATAGGTGTTTTTTCCCCGTTAAACCCATAGAAAGTCAGAAGCTCACGGATCTCCATTTCCACCAGGTCCAGCAATTCTGCATCATCAACCAGGTCAACTTTATTCATAAACACAACCATACTTGGCACACCTACCTGGCGGGCCAGAAGTATATGCTCTTTTGTTTGAGGCATAGGGCCATCTGTAGCAGCCACAACTAAAATGGCGCCATCCATCTGCGCAGCGCCTGTGATCATGTTCTTAATGTAGTCGGCGTGCCCGGGACAGTCAACGTGTGCATAGTGACGGTTGGCCGTCTGGTACTCAACGTGTGCAGTGTTGATAGTGATACCACGTTCCTTTTCTTCAGGAGCAGCATCAATTTCATCATACTTCTTGGCTGTATTACCCATACCTTTTGAAGCAAGAATGGTTGTAATAGCGGCGGTTAAAGTGGTTTTGCCATGGTCAATATGACCGATAGTACCAACGTTAACGTGAGGTTTTTCCCTCTTAAATGTTTCTTTAGTTGCCATCTTTATCTGTTTTTAGATTGTGTTTTATTAATTATGACCGTTATAAATATTTATGAAGCCGGCAGCATTACTACTATCAGCTTTTGTTGCGATCTCTGATCTGTTCATTTCTTTTCTTTCAGTGAAAGAGAAGAAATGAATCACACTTCATCCTTCTGTTCTCTGCTCAACAATACTTCCAAGAACTAATATGTGTCAGACGCTCTTCGAGACGTCAGACACCTGAGCCGTTAAAGGGAATTGAACCCTTGACCTCTTCCTTACCAAGGAAGTGCTCTACCACTGAGCTACAACGGCTTTTAATGAGTCATTGAGGTCAGTGGGTCATCCAGTCATATAGGTCATTTCCTGACTCATTGACTTATTTGACTTTTTTGACTCGCTCTGAGCGGAAGACGAGGCTCGAACTCGCCACCTATAGCTTGGAAGGCTATCGCTCTACCAAATGAGCTACTTCCGCTTATTAAAAGAACTGTTCCTGCCTTCTGTAAAATTACAGCAGGCTGGGTGGGCAAGGATGGATTCGAACCACCGAACTCGTAAGAGGACAGATTTACAGTCTGTTGCCGTTGGCCACTTGGCTACTTGCCCATATTCTGAGCCACTTGTCGGAATCGAACCAACGACCTACTGATTACAAATCAGTTGCTCTACCTGCTGAGCTAAAGTGGCATAGTTAAATGCCCGCCTCCCTCCTTTTGGCCTTCGGCCGCTGCCTTCGCCAAAAGCTGCGCTTTTAGTCTCACCAGTACTCAGGATATTACGGCGGTCGAAGCAATAAAGAACTACCCCTTTTTAAAGGGGAGGCAAAGGTAAGGGAAATTGAGAATCGGAAAAATTTTGCCCCGGATTTTTTTGCTTGTTCTCAGCCACTTGTGAATAAGTGCTGATAAGCCGGTTCTATTTTAAAATGCCAAGCCCTGTGAGATAGTGATTACATTTTTTGCAGTATGCATCGCCATCATCAAGATTCATTTTTCCTTTTGCATCCTTCATGATGCATGTAGTAACAGGACAATGCTCCAGTCCATAGGTATGTCCCAATTCATGCAGCGAAAGTGTGATCATTCTGCGTATAAAGTCTTTATGCGATACTTTGTTTTTTCCGGCACGGAAGGAAGAAATAACACAGGCTTCACCGGGACAACTTCCCAATCCAAGAATACCCCAATTCTCATAAGGATCTTTTCTAGTTGAAATATCTTTGGTTGTAACACCTATTATTTTTTCAAACCTTGCTTTATTTGTTTGTCCCAAAAATACCAGCAGGCTATCGGCAATATAACGTTGCCTTGGTTTGTAAAGAGCAAAAGAAGGGAGTGCCGCGTCATCAAGCACAGTAAGCTTTATATTCAATTGTTTTTGCAACCCGGTGCTTAACTCATTAAGCAAACCACTATCAACTCCTTTAAATGGAAGAATAGCAAGAGTGTGATCTCCCTTTTTAACAATCTTACTTATGTGAGAAATTAAATTGTTTTCATTTTTGCCATTATCAGTGCAGGAAAAAATAAAAATGGTCGTAAGAAGGTATATGAAAAACCGGGGGTGCATTATCACTTTATTCCTGAAATTTCGAAAAGTAACCTCCTGAAATAAAAAAGACCCCTCGGCGGGGTCTTGAATTTTTTTAAGCGGCTTTTCTTTCTTTATTTTTTTTGATTTGAGTTACAATGGAGTCGAATGCATCATCAAACGACTCTTCAAATGATTTACTGGTTGATTTAACAAAAAAATTGTGACGGGGAATATGTATCCTGATCTCAGCGATCTTGTCTTTGACGGCATGCATCACATTGTCGAGTTTCAGAAATACATTTACACGAATGATGCGGTCGGTAAAGCTGTTAAGTTTTTGCAGCTTTTGGTTGACATACGCAATCAACCTGCTATCCGCATCGAAATGAACTGTTTGAATGTTTACGTTCATAGTAATCATGATTTTAAACTGTGAAACAATAAATAAAGAACTTGCCTACCGGCAGGCAGGCTTTTTTAACCTGTTTTCTGTTGGGTTCGGGTTCTTTTGTCAGCATTCAAGTTAGTGCAAAAAATAGTTTTTCCCAAACATAATTGTCCTATTTTTTTATTGCGTTCGGGGGAAACTTTATGCTTTTGGGTGAGACTTTTTATGAATATCTTTTAATTTTTCGATGGTATTATGTGTATAAACTTGCGTGGACGCCAGGCTACTGTGTCCCAGCAATTCTTTAACAGCATTCAGGTCGGCACCATTGTTCATCAGGTGGGTAGCAAAGCTGTGACGGAGCACATGGGGACTTTTTTTGTCAAGGGTACTTGCTGCCCCCAAAACCTGGTTGACCAACAGGTAAGCA
>DATHDV010000153.1:0-9052 GCA_035318845.1 Chitinophagaceae bacterium | reverse complement strand
TCACTGACCAACCCGGTAATGCCCCGCATGCCCTGGTATATTTGTGAAAGCTGTACTTCACCAATTACTTTAGTGCCATGTTCTTTCAGCAGGTCTTTAATTTCGACAGCAACTTTATCAGCTTTTGCTTTGAACCTGTCTTTTACAATTCCCATAATAAATGATTTTGAAAAAAAAATTCAATGGCTAAAATTACGCAAAGCATGCTGCTGCAGCAAAAAAAGCTAATGAGCTGTTAGCCGTTAGCTATTAGCCATTAGCTAACGGCTAATAGCTTACTGCCTCACTTCGGTGTCTTTCTATAAAGCAAATAAGCAACCGCAGCAAATGCGATATTGGGAAGCCAGGCAGCAATGAAGGGGGGGAAATTTCCTTTAGTGGCAAATACCGTTGAAAACCTGTCGGCTATTATAAACAATGCGGCGATAGCGATACCGAGGGCCATGTGCACGCCACTGCCACCACGGTTCTTACGGCTGGCAATCACAACACCGATCATCGTCAGCAATAAAACAGCAGCGGGTGTGGCGGTGCGGCGGTAGCGTTCCACTTTATAGGTATTTAATCCTTCGGTGCCCCGCTCTTCTTCCTGCCTGATAAAGGCGATCAACTCAGGTGTCGTTAATTTATCTTTCAGGTAATCATCTCTTCTCAGCTCCATTGGTTTCAAACCAATGTCAAGGTTCATAGTGTCATACCGGTTTTCCTTTTCTCCGGCGCTGTCAACTATTCTTTCAGTTACGTTTCTCAATTTCCATTTCCTGGTAGCTGTGTCCCAGTTAACCGGGTTGGCACGAAGGTTATAAACGACCTTATTGTTTTTAATTCTTTCCAAAAAAAAGGATGTGGCTGATTTGCTGGCTGTATCATATCCTTTTATCCCGATATACGTGTTGCTATCGATCCGCCGGTAAAAACACCTGTTGCAATCCGTTTCATTCCGGTTCTTGGTAGGATCATGACTGTCTACAAACCTGGTTTGAAAATTACTCCGGATAATATTGGCCCTCGGTATCCAGTAACGACTGCCCACCCAAAGCAGTGCCGCCAATAATACACCGCCTACCAGGTAAGGCCGCAGGAAACGGTTATAACTGGTGCCGCTGGCAAGGATAGCAATAACTTCTGACCGTGTTGCCATGCGGCTGGTAAAAAAAATAACTGCAATAAAGACAAACAAAGGGAACAGCAGGCTCCATATAAAAGGAACAAAGCCCAGGTAATATTTGGTGATGATCTCACTGGTCGTCAGGTTTGCTTTTACAAAGTCATCTGTTTTTTCACTGCTGTCAACTGCTACAGCAATCACCGTGAACAATAACATGCAAAAGATAAATGTGACGATGAATTTTTTCAGTATGTACCAGTCGATCTTCTTCATCTGCCTGCAAAGAAAGAGAATTATCTGCTAAAGGAGTTGTGAAAGTTCAAAGGATACTATTACGTTTTACAGTTTAGTTTGTAAGCTGGGTAAGATCTCATTTTTCCAACTGACAAAATTATCTGCCTGGATATGTTTTCTTGCCTCTGATACAAGCCACATATAAAAAGCAAGATTATGTATGCTGGCAATGGTATATCCCAAAAATTCCTTGGCTTTCATCAAATGCCGGAGATAGGCTTTATTGTAATAATTGCTCACTTCGCAATCAAACCCATCATCAAGCGGGGAGAAATCATTCTCCCATTTTTTATTATCAATATTTATAACGCCTTTGGTAGTGAACAGCATGGCATTTCTCCCGTTGCGGGTCGGCATCACGCAGTCAAACATATCAATACCCAGGCCGATACATTCAAGGATATTCCAGGGTGTGCCCACTCCCATCAGGTATCTTGGTTTATCTTTTGGCAAATGATCGCAACACAGGTCGCAGATCTCATACATAACATTTTCAGGTTCGCCTACGCTTAATCCGCCGATAGCATTGCCGGTTGCTTCTTTTGATGAAATATATTCGCAGGATTGTTTCCGCAGGTCTTTAAATGTTCCTCCCTGCACAATGGGGAAAAGATTTTGTGTGTAGCCATACTTCGATGAAGTGGAATTGAACCGGGCAAAACAACGATCAAGCCAGCGATGCGTCATCTCCATGGATGGCTTTGCATAGTTAAGTTCGCATCCTCCCGGTGGACATTCATCGAAGGCCATGATAATATCAGCACCGATGGTCCGTTGAATGTCCATCACATTTTCAGGAGTAAATAAATGTTGGCCGCCGTCAATATGCGATTGAAAGGTTACTCCTTCTTCTTTTATCTTCCTTGTTCCTGCCAATGAAAAAACCTGGAAACCGCCACTATCGGTAAGTATGGGTCTGTCCCAATTCATAAACCGATGCAGTCCGCCGGCATTTGCCAACACTTCTAAACCGGGTCGTAAATACAAATGATACGTATTGCCCAGGATGATAGGAGCTTTTACATCATTCATTAATTGTTGCTGTGTGACCGCTTTCACACTGCCAGCAGTTCCCACAGGCATAAATACAGGAGTGAGTATTTCACCGTGATCAGTGGTTATTTTACCGGCCCTTGCTTTGGAATTACTGTCGGTATGCTGCAGTTCAAAGGTTAGCGCTGACATGTATGCAAAATAAGAGGATAATAAGAAATAAGGAATAAAAAATAAGGAATAAGAAAGTCAAAGCTGTCATTTTCTAATTTCTTATTCCTTATTCCTTATTTCTCATTTACTTTGCTGTTATGCCACCAATCAACTGGGGAGAAATTATTTTTTATTCTTTCACTGCCGTCACCGCTATCCAGGTATTTTATTACCTCTTTTTTTTCAGCCGCATCGCTTTTTATAAGCTTAAACCTAAAACACAAACTCAGCAACACCCGGTATCAGTAATTGTTTGTGCCCGGGATGAAGATGAGAACCTGGCCCGTAACATGCCGGGTGTGCTCGTACAATCATACCCGAGCACTTACGAAGTGGTTGCTGTGAACGATAATTCGGTGGACGATTCCAAATACATTTTACAGGAGCTCAAAAAAACATTCAAGTCATTGCATGTGGTGGAACTGACACAGGAAGCAAAATTGATCTCCGGGAAAAAATATCCCTTGTCCGTCGGGATACGGGAAGCCAAACATGAAATACTTCTTCTTACAGATGCTGATTGTGTGCCTGCCAGCGAGCATTGGATCGAGAAAATGCAGAATGGTTATAAAGATGACATAGAGGTTGTGTTGGGATATGGCGCTTACCACAAGCGAAAAGGATTGTTGAACAAACTCATCCGTTTTGAAACTTTTCATACAGCGCTGCAATATCTTTCTTATGCGCTGGCCGGGCTGCCGTATATGGGTGTGGGCAGGAATCTTTCCTATAAAAAAAATTTATTCATCCGTAATAAAGGGTTTTCTTCCATCAATCATATTCCCAGCGGCGATGACGATCTCTTTATCAACAAGGCAGCGACGAAAAAAAATACGGCGGTGGTCATTGACCCCGATGCCATCACCCGGTCCATCCCCAAAGTCACCTGGGGCGCCTGGCTGCGACAGAAATCAAGACATTATACCACGGCAAAATTTTACAAGCCAAAACATAAGATCCTGCTTGGTTTATATTTTGCCACGCAATTTATTTTTTATCCCTTATTGGTTGCTGCCATTATTTTTTATGACTGGCGTTTTGTGTTGATTGTATTTGCTGTACGATTCCTGCTGCAGGCTTTTGTATTATTTAGATCCATGACGAAAATGGGAGAAAAGGATCTCTGGCCCTGGTTCATATTCCTCGATATGTGGATGTTTTTTTATTATATCATCTTTGCTCCTGCATTATGGAAACGACCCCATCAAAGCTGGAACTAGCCTCACCCGGGCCCTACCCATAAATGGAGTGTATGTAGTCTGAACACAATTTGTGTTCTTTGTGATGTATTTTCTTTGTGTACTTCGTGGTCCATGTATTTTTTTACCACAAAGGACACGGAGTTTTACACAGAGGTCACAAATACAAGCAACGTGAATATGGAAGTAATTCTTAAATATTTTACTGATTTTACACCCGTTCAACTTGAACAATTAAGTTTATTGGATGGATTGTATAAAGAATGGAATGAGAAGATCAATGTCATTTCGCGGAAAGACATTGACGGCTTATATGAAAAACATGTATTGCATTCGCTGAGTATTGCTGCCGTTTTTGAATTTCAACCCGGCGCAGCCATCATTGATATCGGGACCGGCGGCGGATTCCCGGGTATTCCCCTTGCCATTTTTTTCCCTGAGGTCAACTTTCATCTTGTTGACAGTATTGGAAAAAAATTAAAAGTGGTGGAGGCCGTTGCAGAAGGCATTGGTCTAAAAAATGTAACAATACAACATGGCCGGGCAGAAGAAATAAAGAACCGTAGGTTTGATTATGTTGTTTCAAGAGCCGTTGCTCCATTGAAAGATCTATGGACATGGAGCAGGCCTTTGTTAAGGAACAAGGCACAAGGTACAAGGTACAAGGCACAAGAAACAAGGTACAAGGCACAAGAAACAAGTAACAATCTTCCCGGACTTATTTGTTTAAAAGGTGGCGACCTGGCTGCCGAGATCCAGGAAAGCGGCACAAGACCCCGGGTTGTGGAGATCGCCGAACTTTTTTCTGAAGAGTTTTTTAAAGAAAAATTTCTTCTGTATGTTTCCCGGTGAAAAATTTTCAGCTACCACTTTAATTCAAGCCGGTTATTTTTTCTTTCCACGTCAGCCATACGTTGCGAAGGATCGATCTCTACGATCGTAAAATCAGCCAGTTTCCTGTTTGTTTCAATGGTATAAGTGCTGTGTGTCCATTTCCATGGCTCATAAACTTTTCTTGGAATCGTTGAATCTTCTACCGGTTTTTCTCCATACATCAGGTTCATCGGAACATAATGAAGCTCCCTGCTTCCATCTTTGAAAGTTATTTGCAGATCAATGGGCATCGGCATCAGGTCAATGCGTCTCAGTCTTACTTTGGTCTTGCCGCCTTCTTCCCACAAACTATCAATGCTGTAATCAATTGTTTTGGTGGAATTGATCCAATATTCTTTATACCAGTCTAATTTCATGTCACTCACTTTTTCTGCCACACGAATAAAATCTGCTGCATTAGGATGTTTGAACCGCCACAAACGATAATATTCCTGCAATATCCTGTCCCGCACATCTGCACCGGTGATATATCCCAATTGCTCTACAAATACTGCTCCTTTATTGTATACATTAAAATGAGCATAATTGGTATTGTAATGATCGTCATGCGTGATAAGCGGCTCTTCTTTCCCGCTTTTTACCACTGCATAATAACTTGAATAATTACCGGCCTGCGCAAAACCCTGTTTATTGTAAATCTGCGCACTTACTCTTTCTTCAGCATATTGTGTAAAGCCCTCGTCCATCCAGGGGTACAAGGATTCATTCGTTCCCAACATACCCTGGTACCAACTGTGCATCAGTTCATGGAGTGCACCACCTTGCGGGCTGACGAGTAAAGTAGCCATCGGGTATTCCATACCTCCGTCTCCTCCGTGAACAAAGGAGTATTGCTTATATGGGTAAGGGCCAAAGGTTTTTTCAATATAAGGGAAAGCGCTTTCTGCCATATCCAATAACCCTTCCCAGTCTTTCGCTGTTCCGTTTGTTATTTTATATAATACATGGATCGTTAAACTATCTCTTATTTTCCTGGACGCATGTAAAAATTCCGGGTCAGCTGCCCACATAAAGTCATGCACATTGGGTGCAATGAACCGCCAGGTTAACTTGTCGCCTGCCGGTTTCTTTACTTTAACACCTGCATCTTCATATCCATAACCAATTTGATTGGGATTTTGCAGATAACCGGTTCCGCCTAAAACATATTTCTTATCAATAGTTATGCTTACATCAAAATCTCCCCATACTCCATAGAATTCCCGGCCTATATAAGGAGTAGGATGCCAGCCTTCATAATCGTATTCACAGATCTTTGGATACCATTGGCTCATCGAGTAACGAACTTTTGTTGTCGGGTTATCCCTGCCGCTTCTCCTGATCTGCAAGGGGACCTGTGCCTCAAACTCCATTTCAAACATCACTTTCGACCGTGGCAGGATGGGTTTATTTAGTTTTACTTCCAGGATCGTTTCAAGGATCTTAAAATTTTGCAGGACACCATTCATTTTTAATGAAATGATCTTCTGGTAACCAATTTCACTGGGTTTCAGGTTCTGTATCCTGTCTGTTACCCGTGGGTCCCAATCGGGTCTTGTACCGGTACTTATAGTTCCCTGTCTCCTGCTCCGCGTATCCATCATACTGCCGGGCTGAAAAGCATTAAAATAAAGATGATAGAAAACTCTTGTCAATGTATCAGGAGAGTTATTCGTGTATTCTAATTTTTGATTGCCGGTAAAACGGTTGGTCTGTACATTCATGTCGATGTTCATCACATATTTTACCCGTTGTTGCCAGCGGTCTGGTTGAGCATAGAGAACAGGTGATCGTTGAAAGATGACAATTACTACAAGCAAAATTTTCTTCATGCATTCATTATTTGATCCCGATAATTAATCGGGAGGTAAATTTCGTGAAATAGATGTTAGGATAAAAACAAAATTGATTGCCGGTATCAGTCTTTCCCGGCGACAATAATGACTATTTCGCCTTTTACCGTTTTTTCTTTAAAATGATCGCAGACCTCACGGAGTGTGCCTCTTTTATTTTCTTCAAACATCTTTGAAAGTTCCCGGCTCACAGCGCATGGCCTGTTTTCTCCAAAATAAGTGATGAACTCTTCCAGTGTTTTCACCAATCGTACGGGTGATTCATAAAAGATCATTGTCCTTTCTTCTTCTGCTAATTGTTTCAATAAAGATTGTCTTCCCTTTTTCAGGGGCAAAAAACCTTCAAAACAAAACCGGTTGGTTGGAATACCGCTGTTGATCAATGCCGGTACAAAAGCAGTGGCCCCCGGCAAACATTCCACTTTCACTCCTACTTTAATGCATTCTCTTATCAATAAAAATGCCGGGTCGGAAATTCCGGGAGTACCGGCATCGGTAACGATCGCCATTTTTTTCCCTTCGAGCAACTGGCTGACGAGGTGCTGCAACACTTTATGTTCGTTATGCTGGTGATAAGGAGAAAGTTGTTTCGTAATTTGATAATGATTGAGCAGGTGTGAAGTGGTCCGGGTATCTTCTGCCAGGATAAGATCAACTTCTTTTAATACTTCAATGGCACGAAGTGTAATGTCTTTTAAATTGCCGATGGGTGTGGGAACGAGGTAGAGCATCAATTTGAAAATTTGAAAATGTGCAAATTTGAAAATGAATTTCTGCTATCGGAATTAATCTTCAAATTTTCAAATTGTCACATTTGCTAATTAACCGAAACTTCAAAATACTCCATCACTGGATTAGCCAACAATTTCTTACCCGCTTCTTCTGCTATTTGTTTTGCCTGGTCTGCTGAGTCCGCATTGATCTGCAGGGTGATATTCTTTCCGATCCTTACATCTTCAACCCCGCTCAATCCTAAATTTTCCAATCCTCCCATTACCGCTTTTCCCTGCGGATCGAGCAATTCTTTCAGCGGCATTACTTTTATCTGAACTGTATAGGTCATGCTGATCTGTTTTTAAAGATCAAAGATAAAAGAACATAGGCCAATATCATGACCGGTACTGCCATCCATTTAAAAATAAATAGGGCGGCAAGAGAGATAAGCACAAGCAATATCTTAGGCAAATTATTTTTTAATGTATAATCTTTAAACTTCAGGCTCATCAATGGAATGGTTGAAACCATAAGAAAAGAAAGTAATAAGGTCAATCCGTACAAAAACCATTTGTTTAATAACAGGTCAATGACCCATTGCTGGTTAACATTCCAATATATCAATGGTAAGGAAGCAACAAACATTCCAACGGCAGGAACAGGTAATCCCTTGAATGAAAAAGACTGGCTGTTGTCAAGGTTAAACCTTGCTAAGCGCCATGCCGCAGCACAGGGCAAAAGCAATGGTGGTAAAAGCCAGAGCAATGATATATCCAGGCCTCCTTCCTCCTGTGCAAAGCTGAACCGCAGAAACTGGTAAATGATCATACCCGGCGCTACACCAAAACTTACGAGGTCGGCCAGTGAATCTAATTGTTTACCCATTTCTGAGCTTGCCTTAAAAATCCGGGCTACAAATCCATCCAAAAAATCTATCACAGCTGCCAGGCCAATAAACAAAGAAGCCAGCCAGATCTTTTCATGTATATCAATAAATTGGGCGCCTTTGGTATCGACAGAGATCATGATGCCATTTTGCAAAGTGCAAATAATGGCGAGACAACCGAAAACTAAGTTGAGAAGAGTGAACAGGTTCGGGATTTGTTTCATGGCTGAATGTGAAGATGTGATGATTTGAAGATTTGAAGATTTGAAGATTTGAAAATTAAACTGGCATTCTTACATCATCACATTTTCAAACCTTCAAATTTTCAAATTAACAATTATTTTTTCATGAGAGCTTCTATTTCTTCTACAGTAATGGGGATATTCTTCATCAGGTCCTTATTACCATTCTTTGTTATCCAAAGATTGTTTTCGATGCGGACGCCCATTTGTTCTTCTTCAATATAAATACCCGGCTCTACGGTGAATACCATTCCGGCTTTAATAGGTTCCGTTCTTGTGCCCAGGTCATGCACATCAATGCCGAGGTGATGAGAAATGCCATGATATAAATATTTGCGGTAAGCCCTGTTCTCCGGGTCTTCATTTTTTACATCGCTTTTTCTAAGCAACCCGATCTTTAAGAATTGCTGTGTGGCCTCTTCACCAACCTTATCGGTATAATCAACAATACTGATCCCCGGCTTCAATAAACTTTTTGCATAATCATGTAAATGCAAACAGGCATTGTAAACTGTCTTTTGCCTGCGGCCAAATTTTCCATTCACCGGTACTGTCCGGGTAAGGTCAGCACAATAGCCGCCATACTCGGCACCGAAATCCATTAGTATCAATTCACCGGCTTTGCATTCGGCATCATTGCTTACATAATGCAATGTTCTTGCCCTGTCGCCACTGGC
>DATHDV010000152.1:0-4678 GCA_035318845.1 Chitinophagaceae bacterium | reverse complement strand
TCCATGCGCATTATCACCGATATTTTTGAGTGGTGCAGTCATGAAGTACCAAAGTGGAATACTATTTCGATCAGTGGTTATCATATCCGGGAAGCAGGCAGCACCGCCGTACAGGAGATCGCTTTTACCCTGGGCAATGGCAAAGCTTATGTGAAAGCGGCTTTGGAAAAAGGTCTCGATATAAATGTTTTTGGCAAACGACTCTCCTTCTTCTTTAATGCACATAATAATTTGTTTGAAGAGATAGCCAAATTCCGTGCTGCCAGGAAAATGTGGGCTAAGATCATGAAAGAACTTGGTGCAACGGATCCGAAGGCAATGATGCTGCGTTTTCATACACAAACAGGCGGCAGTACATTGACGGCTCAACAACCGCTTAATAATATATCAAGGGTCACGATCCAGGCATTAGCAGCCGTATTGGGCGGCACTCAATCTTTACATACGAATGGTTATGATGAAGCGCTGAGCTTACCATCCGAGGAAGCAGCAAGGATCGCTTTGCGAACACAACAGGTCCTTGCCTTTGAAAGCGGCGTACCGGACACGGCTGATCCATTGGGAGGAAGTTATTTTATAGAAAGCCTCACTGCAGAGGTGGAAGAAGCGGCCTGGAAACTGATACAAAAAATAGATGCCATGGGCGGCAGTGTTGCTGCTATTGAACAAGGATTCATTCAAAATGAAATTGCAAAAAGCGCTTATGAATACCAGCGCAATATTGAAACAGGAGAAAAGATCATAGTGGGTGTAAATAAATTTCAGTCCAATAACGATGAAACAATTCCCGCCTTTAAAGTCAATGACAATATCCGTGATGTGCAGATCCAAAAACTGAATAACCTCAGATCGAACCGCGACAATGCAAAGATCGATCAGTGCCTGCAGATACTTAACGATAGATGCAATAGCGGAGAGAATATCATGCCTTCCGTAGTGGAAGCGGTAGAAAATAAATGCACATTGGGGGAGATCGCCGATACACTGAGGGAAGTTTACGGAGAGTACAAATAACCCATCCATCACTTAGTTCACCAAGAACAAATTTTATTTTCTTACTTTCATCAACTAATTTTTTATTTATGAAACTTTTCAGCCTGAAGCGAAGCCTTCTTCATTCCTTATTCCTTATTTCTTATTCCTTATTCTCCTTTTTCTCCTCTGCCCAAACACCGTCTTTTATCACCGACAGCCTTGATAGTTATATACAACATGGTATGCAGCAATGGCAGATACCCGGTCTCGCAATTGCTATAGTAAAAGATGGTAAGGTAGTGCTGACAAAAGGATATGGTGTCAGGGAACTTGGCAAAGATGATAAGGTGGATGAAAACACTTTATTCATTATCGCTTCCAATTCAAAACTTTTTACAGGCACTTCCATTGCCAAACTTGATTTTGAAAAAAAACTTTCTTTAAACGATAAAGTAACCAAATACATTCCCTGGTTCAGGCTGTATGACAGCAATGCCACCAAAATGGTAAATGTAAAGGACCTTCTCTGCCACCGTCTTGGTACCAAAACATTCCAGGGAGATTTTACTTTCTGGGATTCCAATCTTCCCAAAGATTCCATCGTCTGGAAAATGCGTTACCTGAAACCACCCGGTGAATTCCGCCAGGATTATGGTTATTGTAATTCGGCCTTTTTGGTAGCCGGGCAAATCCTGGAAAAAGTTACCGGGCAAACATGGGAAAATTATGTGCAGCAAAATATCCTTACACCTCTTGGCATGACCAATACATATATGAATACAGCCGGGCTTGCCAACAGGACCAATGTCGCATCGCCTTACAATAACCTGTACACTTCTATTACAAAAATTCCTTTTGATAACGTTGACAATCTTGGACCGGCTACAAGTATGGTGAGCAATGTAAAAGATCTGACCAAATGGTTGATGCTGCAATTAGACAGCGGCAGGTTTGAAGGAAAACAAATCATTCCCTGGCAGGTATTGCAAAAAACAAGAGATGCAAATATTCTGACCGGCAGCAGGAAGTCCGCCGCATTTCCAACTCACTTCCGGGCTTATGGACTGGGTGTTTACATGACCGATTATGCAGGCAGGCAGGTGTACTGGCATACGGGTGGTGCATTTGGTCATGTAACCAATGTTTGTTTTGTGCCTGAAGAGAAATTGGGCATTACCATTCTCACGAATAATGACAATCAAAGTTTTTTTGAAGCGCTACGTTACCAGGTTTTGGATGCATATATGAATATCCCGTATGTTGACCGCAGCAAATACCAGTATGTTTTTTTTGTCCAGGGGAAAAAATCAACTGATGATGAAGTGGCGGCATTGAAAGCAAGGGTTGATAAAAAGAATCAACCCGATATAAGCCTTGACAATTTTACCGGCGATTATTTCAATACATTATACGGAAAAATCATGATCAGCAAAAGCGGCCAGACACTGATCTGTCGTTTCCAGCATCACCCTGACCTGGTCGGTTATATGGATTATATGGACAATAATGAATTCCGTATTACCTATAACAATATTGGCTATGGCATTTATCCTGCAAAATTTTCATTGAAAGAAGGAAAGCCTGTAGCTGTTGAGATCAAAGCAAATGACTTTGTGGAAAGCGATGCTTATTTATTTGTAAAAGATCCTGCAGGAATAATTTTAAGATAATTTTCTTATCAACAAAAAAGCCATCCCGACGTAAAGTCGGGATGGCTTTCATTTATTAATCACTATTCAATTATAGAACTTTAATAAACTTCTCCTGCGCATTACAAGCTCTCTTTCCTGCAGCGTTTACTACTTCTACAGTGTACACACCAGCCGGCTGGCTTTGAATATCTACATCAATTAGTGAATAAGCCAACCCTGTGGTCACCGCTTTGCTATATATCCTGCTTCCTCCCGAATTATAAACGTTCACAGTAACAGCTTCATTAACCGAGTTAAAGAACCTGACCTGGAACAATCCCTGGTTCGGATTCGGGTATACCCACAGTTTGCAGGAAGGCTCGCCGGTTACAGTCATAGCAGCTGATGTTGCTACGCAACCATTGAGGTCAGTGTACCTGACTGTGTAAATGCCTATATTATCAACAGTAAGATTGTTGAGTGATGGGCCAGTAGCCCCGGGAATTGCCACTCCGTTTTTAAACCACTGGTAGGTTCCACCGCCCGGGTTAGCAACTGCTGTGAGAGTCAGAGTTTGCGCCGGCAACAATGCTAATGGACCTGATGCCAGTATACTAACTGTTGGTAATTGATTTACATATAAAGTTGCAAAAGCAGATGTAACCACTGAACATCTTCCGGTTAATATAACACGGTAGCTGTTCGTATTCATACTGAATACAACTGCTGGTAATGGAAGTGTTGCGGCAGTTGCCCCGGTGATATTTACCCAGGCCGTGCCATTCCATGCCTGCCATTGGTAAGTTAGCGGATTACCTGCACCAGCAGTTGCTGTTACAGTGAATGCTCCATCGCTGCCTACGCATACAAACTGGTTAGTAGGTTGCCCGGATATCACCGGAATAGAAGCATCATTGACAGTTACAGTAAACGAACAGGTTGTTGTATTACCTGCAGCATCTTTTACCGTATAAGTAATTGTTGTAACGCCCGAGCCTGTTGTACCATTCAAATTGAAGGCCCTTGTTCCAACATAATTAATACCTGTTGCCGGTGAAGAGCCTGTTGTTGCTCCAGTCATTGCCCATGTAACCTGGGTCACAGCACAATTATCCGATGTAGTTGGATTAGGTGTAGCAACAGTCGCTATACATACGCCGGCATCTGTATTAGCTACAATATTTGTCGGACAGGTAACTGCAGGCGCCTGGTTATCTACCACTGTAACGGTAAACGAACAAGTAGCTGTATTACCAGCAACATCAGTTACACGGAATGTATTGGTTGTTACACCAACCGGGAAGGCACTACCGCTTGGTAAACCCGCTATCTGGGTTATTGAACCGGATGGATTCGAAACTAATCCCGCTGCATTGATAATGGTATGCATGTTGGGGAAACCAAGGGAAGCAACAGTAACCGGGTTGGGAGCACCACAGGCTGCTGCTGATAAATAACTTGGGGCTGTTTCCGGCAGTGCATTACTTCCGATAAAGAATGAATGGCCTGCTACCTGGCCGTCTGGTGTAAATATCTCTAATACAAGGATAGCATTGGCTGGTACAGTGGGAGGCGAAGTCAGTGTGGCTGTATATAAACTAAGGGTTTGATCAGGTATGTTATACGTTTGACTGGCTACTAGTGTCCTGACTCCTCCGGGGAATGCGCCGGCACTTGTATGTATCCTTACCGTTACTGGTTGCGTAGTGCCTGTTCCGGCTGCATTAGCCAGTTCTATTCCAAACGTTACGGAATTGATTGTAAATGGACCGCTTAAAGCCATTGGTCCGAGATCATAAGCTCTCCAATAACTATTATCAGTATGTAAGCCACCTGCATTGCAGGAAACTGATCCTGCTACGACCGTGTTAGAACTGTTTTGTGTAATGGATAAAGGAACAGTCCCGGAGAACGGACAATTATCTGTTGCAGTTGGCAACGGGTAAGTGGCCACTCCGCTGCAAAGACCAGGAGTATTATTAACAGTAACATTTGCAGGACAAGTAATTGTTGGTGGTTGTGTATCATTAACTGTTATGGTAAAAGTACAGGTTGCAGTACCGCAAATACTG
>DATHDV010000151.1:0-5405 GCA_035318845.1 Chitinophagaceae bacterium | reverse complement strand
AACCCGAAGAAACCAAAGAGTTCTTTAAAGAGAATGTGAAGGGCTTTGAGCGTTTACTTCGTTTTAAGCAATGGAAACTGCTCAGGCCTTTTATGAAAAAAGATAAGACCGGGAATGGCGGCAAACCTAAATCCTTATTTCATTTCCTTTTTAACTTATAATGAATGAGCAAAAAAGTTGTTTTAGGTTTTAGCGGAGGATTGGATACTACTTTTTGTGTAAAGCACCTTGCTGAAGACAAGGGCTATGAAGTGCATAGCATTATTGTCAATACCGGCGGCTTTACGGATGATGAATTGAAAAGGATCGAAGCACATGCTTACAAACTGGGTGTAAAAACACATGTGGCCGTGGATGCAGTGAAGGGATATTATGACCGCATCATCAAATACCTGGTTTATGGCAATTGCTTAAAGAATAATACATACCCCTTAAGTGTATCAGCAGAAAGACTAAGCCAGGCTTTACATATTGCCGAACATGCCAAAGATCTTAAAGCTGACGCCGTAGCCCATGGCAGCACCGGCGCCGGTAACGACCAGGTAAGATTTGATATGATCTTCCATATTATGATCCCCGGCGTGGAGATCATTACACCGATCAGGGATCTGAAACTAAGCCGTGAAGAAGAAATTGCTTACCTGAAAGAAAAAAAGGTGGAAATGAATTTCGAAAAGTCAATGTACTCCATCAATAAAGGACTTTGGGGCACCAGCGTTGGGGGTAAAGAAACACTGTCTTCAAAAGGCATGTTGCCGGAAGAAGCATGGCCAACCCAGGTAACAGAGTCGGGAGTCGGGAACCTGGAGTTAGGCTTTGTAAAAGGCGAGCTCAAAAAAGTTAATGGAAAAGAATTTAGCCACCCATTTGAAGCAATACAATATTTACAAACTATTGCCGGGCCTTATGGCATTGGACGTGATATACATGTCGGCGATACCATTATTGGCATTAAAGGCCGTGTTGGATTTGAAGCAGCTGCACCCATGCTGATACTGAAAGCTCATCATGCCCTGGAAAAACATGTGCTGACCAAATGGCAACTGCAATGGAAAGACCAGTTGGCACAGTTCTATGGCAACTGGTTGCATGAAGGACAAATCCTCGACCCGGTGATGAGAGATATTGAAGCCTATCTCGAAAACAGCCAGCAAAATGTTACCGGTGACGTATTTATTCAATTAATGCCTTATCGTTTTCAGATCGCCGGGATCGAATCAAAATATGATCTGATGAACAGCAAGTTTGGCAAGTATGGTGAAATGAATACCGGCTTTACCGGGGAAGATGTAAGAGGGTTTAGTAAAATATTCGGGAACCAGACCAGCATTTGGAATGCGGTTCAGAAGGAGAACGAATAATGTCAAAAGTGAAACGTCAAACGTGAGACAGTATTTGACTTCTGACGTTTCACTTTTCACCGATGCTATTTAATTTAATGTAAGATGAAAATCAAAGCAGGCATAATCGGGGGCGCTGGCTACACCGGAGGTGAATTAATAAGGATATTATTAAATCATCCCGGCGTTGATATTTCTTTTATTCATAGCCGGAGTAATGCCGGCAACTATATTCATGCTGTTCACCGGGATTTGTTGGGTGAAACGGAATTAAAATTCACGAATGATACCACCCCTTTAGGCGATGGGGACATTGATGTTCTTTTTCTTTGTCTAGGTCATGGAGAATCAAGAAAGTTTCTCGTTGAAAATAAAATCGCTGATAAAATAAAAGTGATCGACTTAACCAATGACTTTCGTTTGTCCCAAACTTCTCAAATTGGAAACCGGGATTTTATTTATGGACTGCCTGAATTGAACAGGGACAAGATCAAATCAGCACAAAACATAGCGAACCCCGGTTGTTTCGCCACGGCTATTCAATTGGGATTATTGCCACTGGCAAAAGCCGGGTTGCTTAAGGATATTTACACAACAGGTATAACCGGTTCCACCGGCGCCGGTCAATCATTAACCGAAACATCTCATTTCAGCTGGAGAACCAATAATATACAGGCTTATAAAACATTAAGTCATCAGCATCTTGGTGAAATAGGTGAGTCGCTTTTACAATTACAACCCGGGGCCAGCATTGATCTGAACTTCGTTCCATGGAGAGGTGATTTTGCAAGAGGCATTTTTGCCAGTTCAACTTTGACTTGCAATTTATCCCTTGAAAAATTAAATAAACTATTTACTGATTTTTATAGCGGGCACCCGTTCACACATATCAGCAAGGACCCTGTTTTCCTAAAACAGGTAGTGAATACAAACAAAGCCATCATACAATTAGAAAAAAAGGATGATAAATTGGTTGTTCACTCTGTTATCGACAATTTATTAAAAGGCGCCAGTGGACAAGCTGTTCAGAATATGAACCTGCTATTTGGACTGGATGAAACAAAAGGATTAAAATTGAAAGCAAATTATTTTTAATAATAACCGCAGAGATGGAGAGTCGCAGAGAAAAACTCAGCGTCTCTGTGACTCAGCGGTAAATTTTTCTTCATGAACTTATTCGATGTTTACCCGATCAATGACATTAACATTGTAAAAGCCAAAGGCTCTTATGTGTGGGATGATAAAGGAGACCAGTATCTTGACCTGTATGGTGGTCATGCCGTGATCAGCATTGGCCATTCTCACCCGCATTGGGTGAAACGGATCGAAGAACAATTAGAAAAAATTGCCTTTTATTCCAATTCAATAAAAATCCCTTTGCAACTGGAACTGGCTAAAAAATTAGGTATCCTATCCGGCAAAGAGGATTACCAGTTATTCCTTTGCAACAGCGGCGCCGAAGCCAATGAGAATGCATTGAAACTGGCCAGTTTTCATAATGGAAGAAAGAAAGTAATTGCTTTCAGCAAATCATTTCACGGGAGGACTTCATTGGCTGTTTCCGCAACGGATAACAAAAATTATATCGCCCCGGTGAATGAAACGGAAAACGTTTTATTTCTTCCTTTTAATGATGAAGCAGCGCTGGAAGATTGTTTCAAAGAGAATGGAAAAGAAATTTCTTCTGTCATCATAGAAGGAATACAGGGAGTTGGTGGCATCAATGTTGCTAATGATTCATTCCTGAAAAAGATCCGTTCACTATGTGATGAATATGGCGCCGTTTATATTGCAGACAGTGTGCAATGTGGCTACGGAAGAACTGGCAAGTTCTTCAGTCATGATTATGCCGGCGTGAATGCTGATATCTATACCATGGCAAAAGGCATGGGTAATGGTTTCCCGGTGGCCGGCATTATTATTGCCCCGCATATCAAACCCAAACATTTCCAACTCGGCACTACCTTCGGTGGAAACCACCTGGCTTGTGCTGCTGCATTAGCCGTACTGGAAATAATCGAAGAAGAAAAACTGATGGGTAATGCTGTCATGATCGGCAAATACCTGAGAGATGAGTTGGAATCTATTCCTCAATTACAAAATATAAGAGGACGGGGATTGATGATCGGCTTTGATGTGCCGGAAGAATTGAAAGACCTGAAGAAAAATCTTTTATGGCAACAGAAAATATTTACCGGTGAAGCTAAACCCAACGTTATCCGTTTGCTGCCATCACTGGCGTTGAAGAAAAGAGATGCGGAGCAATTCATTGATTCTATCAAAGAGGAAATACAGAATTTAGTATCAACCCCTGCTGAATAAAAATGAAAAATTTTATTTCCGTTCATGATGTAAAGAACATTGATGCTTTGGTTAAAAAAGCTTTGGCCTATAAAGCCGATCCCTTTATGGATAAAAAACTGGGCGTCAATAAACGGATCGGCTGTTTGTTTCTCAATCCCAGTATGCGGACAAGGTTGAGTACACAGATCGCTGCTCAAAACCTTGGAATGGAAGTCATCACCTTTAATGTTGGCAGCGAAGGCTGGGCGCTGGAGTTTGAAGAAGAAGCCATCATGAGCGGTACAACGGTAGAACATGTAAAAGATGCTGCACCGATCTTTGGAAAATATTTCGACATCCTGGCGATCAGAACCTTTCCTTCATTAAAGAACCGGGAGGATGATTACAGTGAATTGTATATTAAACAGTTTATCAAATATGCAGGTATCCCTGTTGTAAGTTTAGAAAGCGCCACACTTCACCCCCTGCAATCTCTAACCGATATAATAACAATTACCGAGGAATTGAAGAAGTCAAAAATAAAAAATAAAAAACCTAAGATCGTTCTAAGCTGGGCTCCGCATGTAAAGCCATTACCCCAGTGCGTTGCCAACAGTTTTTCCCAATGGATAAATGCCTGGGGTAAAGCTGATTTTGTGATCACGCACCCGGAAGATTATGAGCTGAATAAAGAATTTACGAAAGGCGCTTCAATAACTCACAACCAGGAAGAGGCACTGAAAGGCGCAGACTTCGTTTATGTAAAGAACTGGAGCACTTACCAGGATTATGGAAAGATTTACACCAATAATCCTAAATGGATGCTCAAAGAAAAGAGATGGGCATTAACCAATAATGCAAAAGTGATGCACTGCCTTCCTGTAAGAAGAAATGTAGAACTGAGCGATGAAATACTGGATGGCCCCATGAGTATCGTGACACAACAAGCCAGTAACAGGGTTTGGGCAGCACAAGCCGTGCTTTCGGAGATCTTAAACCCCCATCCCCTAAAGGGGAGAACAGAGCCATAAAATATGAAAAGTCGTTTACTGATAATTAAAATTGGTGGCAACATCATTGATGATGAATCAAAACTTTCTTCATTTCTAAAAGATTTTGCTGCAATTGATGAAAGAAAAATACTGGTGCATGGTGGCGGCAAGCTGGCAACAAGGATTGCTGAACAATTGAAGATCCCCCAACAGGTTGTTGAAGGCAGAAGAATAACCGATGCCGAAACCTTGAAAGTTGTAACCATGGTATATGCCGGTTACATCAATAAAAATATTGTAGCGCAGTTACAGGCAAACCATTGCAATGCTATTGGCCTTTGTGGCGCTGATGGAGATGCGATCCTTGCTCATAAAAGGCAGAATCCCGTCATGGATTATGGTTTTGTTGGTGATATTGATGCCATCAATGCAGACCTGATCGGCAGTTTGCTGGAAAAAAATATTACTCCCGTCTTTGCTCCCATCACACATGACCAGCGGGGGCAACTATTGAATACAAATGCCGACACGATCGCACAGGAACTGGCAAAGGGACTTAGTCATGATTATGAAGTAACCCTGATCTATTCTTTTGAAAAAGCAGGTGTGTTGATGGATGTCAATAACGGGTCATCAGTAATAAAAAAAATAACAAGGGCAAATTATGATGAGCTCAAAGTCCCCCCTTTGGAGGGTGGAGGAGCTAAAATATTTGCGGGAATGATCCCGAAACTTGACAATGCTTTTGCTGCACTGAATAACGGAGTCAATAAAGTTATTATCGGCAATG
>DATHDV010000150.1:0-19517 GCA_035318845.1 Chitinophagaceae bacterium | reverse complement strand
TGTTCGTTATGACCGTGATGCAGAAGAAAAATTAGTGAGTTTTGAAGACGATCTTAGAATTTATAGACTCACCAAATTCATTAAAACAAACCAGGAAACCTGTATCAACCTGAATCCTGCCGTTAAGAAAGGACAGAAAGTAAGGAAAGGAGATTTCCTGACAGAAGGTTATGCTACACAGAATGGTGAGTTGGCACTTGGAAAAAACCTCAAAGTGGCTTTCATGCCATGGAAGGGTTACAACTTCGAGGATGCCATCGTTATCAGTGAAAGAGTGGTGAAGGAAGATATGTTTACTTCTGTTCACATTTCAGAATATGAACTGGAAGTAAGAGATACCAAGTTGGGTGAAGAAGAATTGACACCGGATATTCCAAACGTTTCAGAGGAAGCAACAAAAGACCTCGACGAGCATGGGATTATAAGGATCGGTGCACAGGTAAAAGAAGGAGATATTTTAATTGGAAAGATCACTCCAAAAGGTGAAAGCGATCCTACTCCTGAAGAAAAATTGCTTCGTGCCATCTTCGGTGATAAAGCCGGCGATGCAAAAGATGCCTCATTGAAAGCTCCGAACGGGGTAGAAGGTGTTGTGATCGGTAAAAAATTATTCCAGCGTGCCAAGAAGGATAAGAATGCAAAAGTGAGAGAAAAGGCCATGATCGAGAAGCTTGAAAAAATGCATGAGAAGAATGAAACAGAACTGATCGAGGTATTACTGGAAAAATTAACAACGCTCCTGGCCAATCATACTTCTGCAGGTGTAAGCAACAATTTTGGAGAAGTACAAATTGGTAAAGGCGCCAAATTCACTTCTAAGAACCTGACAGGACTGGATTATGCTAACATTAATCCATTGAACTGGACAGGCGATAAGAAAGTGGATGACCAGATCAATACGCTTTTACACAATTACAATATCAAGTTCAACGAAGAGTTGGGCCGTTATAAAAGAGAGAAATTCAATATCAGCATTGGTGATGAATTACCGGCCGGTGTATTGAAACTGGCTAAAGTTTATCTCGCAGTAAAGCGTAAGCTGAAAGTGGGTGATAAAATGGCTGGTCGTCACGGAAACAAAGGTATCGTTGCCAAGATCGTTCGCCAGGAAGACATGCCGTTCCTCGAAGATGGGACACCGGTTGACATCGTGTTGAATCCATTAGGTGTACCAAGCAGGATGAACCTCGGGCAGATCTATGAAACCATTCTTGGATGGACAGGTGAGAAACTAGGATTGAAATTCTCTACACCAATCTTTGATGGTGCTACGGTAGATGAAATTGCAGGTTACTGTAAGCAGGCAGATATCCCGATGTATGGCCACACTTATTTATATGATGGTGAGACCGGTGAAAAATTCCACCAGAAAGCTACCGTGGGCATTATCTATGTTATCAAACTTCACCACATGGTGGATGATAAAATGCATGCCCGTTCTATCGGACCATATAGCTTAATTACACAACAGCCGCTGGGTGGTAAAGCACAGTTCGGTGGACAAAGGTTTGGTGAGATGGAAGTGTGGGCACTGGAAGCCTATGGAGCATCTAATATCCTCCAGGAATTATTGACCATTAAGTCGGATGATATTATTGGCCGTGCCAAAACTTATGAGGCAATTGTAAAAGGAGAGAATGTTCCAAGAGCCGGTGTGCCTGAGTCATTCAATGTGTTGGTGCATGAGTTGCGTGGATTAGGATTGGATTTAAAATTTGAATAAGAGAAAGCTGTTAGCTATTAGCCTTTAGCTGTTAGCTGACACTCAATTTGAACAAAAAGTATTTTAAGTAAAGCCCTTGGCTAATAGCTAATGGCTCACAGCTAAAAGCTCAAAATAATATGTCTATCAGAAAAGAAAATCGTCCCAAAGCAGCTTTTTCAAAGATCACTATCGGGCTTGCTTCTCCCGACACTATCCTTGAAAGAAGTTATGGCGAAATATTGAAGCCGGAAACGATCAACTATCGTACGTACAAACCTGAAAGAGATGGATTGTTCTGCGAAAGGATCTTCGGACCCGTAAAGGACTATGAATGCGCCTGCGGAAAATACAAACGTATCCGTTATAAAGGGATCGTTTGCGACCGTTGTGGCGTGGAAGTAACCGAGAAAAAAGTGCGTCGTGAAAGAATGGGTCACATCAAATTGGTGGTCCCCGTAGTTCATATCTGGTATTTCAAATCATTGCCGAATAAGATCGGTTACCTGCTTGGAGTTAGTTCTAAGAAATTAGAAACTATCGTTTACTATGAGCGTTTTGTAGTGATACAAACAGGTATCCGTGCAGATAAAGGTCAAAACCCGGGTGACCTGCTCACAGAAGAGGAATACCTGGATATACTGGAAACTTTACCGAAAGAGAACCAGTACCTGCCGGATGATGATCCTAATAAGTTCATCGCCAAAATGGGCGCTGAAGCCGTTCATGATATGCTCGGAAGGATTGACCTTGACCAGTTGTCATTTGACCTGAGAAATACCGCAGCTACCGAAACATCACAGCAAAGAAAAGCTGACGCCTTAAAAAGATTAAGCGTCGTAGAAGCTTTCCGTGATGCAAACACAAGGATCACTAACCGTCCTGAGTGGATGGTGATGCAATATATCCCTGTGATACCACCGGAGCTTCGTCCATTAGTTCCATTGGATGGTGGCCGTTTTGCATCATCTGATCTGAATGATCTTTATCGCCGTGTTATTATCCGTAATAACCGTTTGAAAAGATTATTGGAGATCAAAGCACCTGAAGTAATTCTTCGCAACGAGAAAAGGATGCTGCAGGAAGCCGTTGACAGCTTGTTTGATAACAGCCGTAAATCAAATGCGGTAAAAGCAGAAGGTGGCCGTGCATTGAAATCACTCAGTGATGTATTGAAAGGTAAACAAGGACGTTTCCGCCAGAACTTATTGGGTAAAAGGGTTGACTACTCCGGCCGTTCGGTTATTGTAGTTGGTCCTGAGTTGAAATTGCATGAATGCGGTTTGCCAAAAGATATGGCGGCTGAATTGTTCAAGCCATTTATCATTAGAAAATTAATTGAAAGAGGTATTGTAAAAACAGTGAAGTCTGCGAGGAAACTGGTAGACAAGAAGGAAGCTGTTGTTTGGGATATCCTTGAAAATATATTGAAAGGACATCCTGTATTGCTGAACCGTGCTCCAACGCTGCACCGTTTATCTATACAGGCTTTCCAGCCGAAGTTAATTGAGGGCAAAGCCATCCAGCTTCACCCATTGGTAACAACCGCTTTCAACGCCGACTTTGATGGTGACCAGATGGCGGTGCATGTACCATTGAGTCATGCTTCTGTTCTGGAAGCTCAACTATTAATGCTTGCTTCTCATAACATTCTTAACCCGCAAAATGGTACTCCGATCACGCTGCCTTCACAGGACATGGTATTGGGACTGTACTATATTACCAAGGGTAAGAAGTCAACTGATAAAGAAATAGTAAAAGGTGAGAACAAAGTATTTTACTCAGCTGAAGAAGTGATCATTGCTTATAACGAAGCTGTTATTGATATGCATGCCTGGATAAAAGTAAAAGTAAATATCCGGAACGCAGATGGTTTGCTGGAGCATAAGCTGATCGAAACAACGGTAGGCCGTGTGGTCTTTAACCAACACGTTCCTGCGGAAGTTGGGTTTGTAAATACTTTACTGACCAAGAAAAATCTTCGTGAGATCATTGGCGATATTATTAAGATCACCAATGTGCCGAAGACAGCGAAGTTCCTGGATGATATTAAAACATTAGGTTTCCGTACCGCCTTCCAGGGAGGTTTATCATTCAGCATCAATGACCTTATCATTCCAGATGTGAAAGAACAATTACTGGATAATGCAAAGGTCGAAGTAGATGAAGTGTGGGATAGTTATAATATGGGTCTTATCACCAACAACGAACGATATAACCAGATCGTTGACATCTGGAGCCGTGTGGATACAAGGATCACGGAAACATTGATCCGTGAATTGAGTAATGACAGGCAGGGATTCAACTCTGTTTACATGATGCTTGATTCAGGAGCCCGTGGTTCCAAACAACAGATCAAACAGCTTGCAGGTATCAGGGGATTGATGGCCAAGCCAAGAAAATCCGGCTCTACCGGCAGTGAGATCATTGAGAACCCGATTCTTTCCAACTTCAAAGGCGGATTGAATGTATTGGATTACTTCATCTCTACCCACGGTGCAAGAAAAGGTCTTGCCGATACAGCCCTGAAGACCGCGGATGCAGGTTACCTCACCCGTCGTTTGGTTGACGTTGCACAAGACATGGTCATCACCGAAGAAGATTGCGGAACATTGCGTGGCATTGCCACCTCTGCATTAAAAGATAATGAAGATGTTATCGAACCATTAAGTGACAGGATCTCCGGCCGTACTTCATTGCATGATGTATATGACCCGATCAATGATCAGCTGATCATTCCCGGCGGAGATGAAATCACCATTGATATAGCCCGGAGAATTGAAGATGCCGGTATTGAAATAGTTGAGATCCGTTCAGTGCTTACCTGCGAAAGTAAACGCGGCGTTTGTGTAAAATGTTATGGTAAGAATCTTGCCTCCGGCAACCTGGCTCAAAAAGGAGATGCTGTGGGCATTATCGCTGCACAATCAATTGGTGAACCGGGTACACAGCTTACACTCCGTACATTCCACGTTGGTGGTGTGGCTGGTTCTGCTTCAGTAGAATCTACTTTAGCCGCCAAGTTTGATGGTACCATCCAGTTTGATGGTCTTCGTACAGTAAGTATTGAAAATAATGAAGGCAGTAAATCGCAAATTGTCATTGGCCGTACCGGCGAGGTTCGTGTCATTGATACAAAGAATGATCGTCTTCTTATCACCAATAACATTCCTTATGGCGCCACGCTGAATGTAAAAGATGGCCAGAAAGTAAATAAAGGTGATGTGATCTGCACATGGGATCCGTTTAACAATGTTATCATGTCCGAGATCAATGGTAATGTGAAGTTTGATAATGTGATCGAAGGCGTTACGTACCGCGAAGAAGCCGACGAACAAACAGGTCACAGGGAAAAAGTGGTTATTGAAACAAGGGATAAGACCAAGATACCTTCCATCATCGTAGAAGGGACGGATAAAAAAACATATAACCTGCCTACCGGAAGCCATATCATCATGGAAGAAGGTGATACGGTGAAAGCGGGCCAGGTGATCGTGAAGATCCCCCGTATCCTGGGTAAACTCCGGGATATTACCGGTGGTCTTCCCCGTGTTACTGAATTATTCGAAGCAAGGAACCCAAGTAACCCTGCTGTTGTTTCAGAGATCGATGGTGTGGTAATTATGGGTGCAGTAAAAAGAGGTAACCGTGAGATCATCATTGAAGCAAAAGATGGTGTACAGAAAAAATATCTTGTTCCCTTGACAAGACAGATCCTTGCACAGGATGGCGACTTTGTAAAAGCAGGGGCATCATTAAGTGATGGCCAGATCGCACCGTTCGATATTCTTTCTATCAAAGGACCATTTGCAGTGCAGGAATATGTGGTGAATGAGATACAGGAAGTTTATCGTTTGCAGGGTGTGCGGCTTAATGACAAACATATTGAATGTATCGTTCGCCAGATGATGCGGAAAGTGAATATCGTTGATCCGGGAGATACCAGGTTCCTGGAAGATGACCTGACCGATAAATTTGAATTTGTAGAAGAGAATGATTACATCTTTGATAAGAAAGTGGTAACAGAGATCGGCGACAGTACAAAGCTTCGTGCAGGACAGATCATAAGTCTTCGTGAAGTGAGAGAAGAAAATTCAGTTCTTCGCCGTAATGATAAAAAGCCTGTTGAGTATCGTGATGCAAAACCGGCCACATCATCTCCAACCCTGTTGGGTATCACCAAAGCGTCATTGGGTGTGCCAAGCTGGATATCTGCAGCTTCATTCCAGGAAACTACGAAAGTATTGTCCTCAGCAGCTATCAATGGTAAAACAGATGAAATGCTCGGGTTGAAAGAGAATGTGATCACCGGCCATCCGATCCCGGCTGGTACAGGATTGAGAGAGTTTGAAAGCATGATCGTTGGAAGCAAGGAAGAATATGAGCTGCTTCAAACTACACGTGAAGCAATGGCTTTTGACGAAGAAGAATGATCAATAGACAATTGGCAATATGCAATAAGCAACAGACTCCCGATAGCAATCGGGATTGCAATAAACGAATAATCAAAGTTTAAGGAGTGAGAGAAATCTTGCTCCTTTTTTTGTCCCGGTAGCTATCGGGATCCATTGGCAATTGCCTGTTGTTTATTGCTTATTTTTCACACCCTGTTAAGTCTTTCCTAAAGTAAACTGAATCCTTATATTTGCCCGGCTGTTCATGCGTAATTTGCAATAAAGAAATGATGAAAAATGGATTATTGATATGGAACGTGGTATTGAGCCTGGTGGCAGGGCTTCTTCTTTTTTTACAGTTCGGCCCTAAAAAACACAATAGAGATTATATTAAGGATTCGGTAAAGGACACAACAACTAACCATCATTTCCAGATAGCCTATTTTGAAATGGATTCCGTGGAAGCAAATTATAATATGGTGAAGGATGTAAAAGCAGAGATTGACGCAAAAGATATTGAATACAATAACAGCCAAAACCAGCTTGACCAGATCTACAAGAATAAATACAATGAGTATGCTTCCAAAAGTTCCATGACACCCGAAGAAACAGAAGCAGCTCAGAATGTCCTGAAACAGTTGGGAGAGTCGTTGAAAAACCAAAAGCAGGACCTTGATCTGAAATACAATGATTTCAAAATGCGCAAAATGCTGGAAGTAAAAAAGAAGATCGAAGAGTTCATTAAAGAATTTAATAAAACCAGGAACTATTCCTTTATTGTTGCGGCTGATACAGGATTATTCTATTATAAGGATTCTGTTTATAATATCACCGCGGAAGTGGTAAAAGGATTGAACGAAAATTATAAACCTCAAAAGAAATAGTCTGTTCGACAGCCAGAGAAGAGACTGTCTCAAAAGCATTTTCAACACAGAGGCACAGAGATACAGAGCTGCACAGAGAGCGTTAAATTAGAAATCAATACTCTGTGTTACTCTGTATCTCTGTGCCTCTGTGTTTAAATTCTTCACATTAATTTCCCGACGAGTCTCTCCTTTTTCGCTGCCTGTTGTAATAACGCTACGATGATAGAAGACTCGTCGGTAAAAGTGACCTGAATTACTTATCTTGAAACCTAAACCAACTGGTATGGCAGAACAAATTTTAATCCCGGCAGAAGATCAACAGCCAAAGTTTAAACCTACACTTGGATTGTTTGACGGCACCATGATCGTTGCCGGGTCTATGATCGGCTCAGGTATTTTTATCGTTAGTGCAGATATTACAAGAAATGTAGGTAGTGCAGGATGGTTGATCGCCGTATGGGTGATCACGGGGTTTATGACGTTAAGTGCCGCACTGAGTTATGGTGAGTTAAGCGGAATGTTCCCAAAGGCGGGAGGTCAATATGTGTATCTGAAAGAAGCTTACAATCCTTTGATAGGGTTCCTTTATGGATGGAGCTTTTTTGCAGTGATCCAAACCGCTACGATTGCAGCCGTGGGTGTAGCTTTCTCAAAATTCCTAAGTTACCTGGTCCCTCAATTAGGGAACGAGTATTTACTAAGTGACCTGGGGTTTATCAAAATATATTCGGGGCAACTTGTATCCATAGCTATCATTGTCATTCTTACCTATGTTAATTCAAAAGGTATTAAAGAAGGGAAATTTATACAAACCTTGTTTACTTCAGCCAAATTACTGGCTTTGTTCGGGCTGATATTGTTTGGTTTCATCCTTGTCAAAGAAAGTTACTGGTCACAGAACTGGGAAACCGGGTTCAATGCAACTCAACCTGTGGTCGATGCTGCAGGAACTGTAAGCTGGACGGGAATCGGCGGGGCTGCATTGATGGGTGCTATCGCAGCCGCCATGGTAGGTTCTATTTTCAGCAGCGATGCCTGGAATAATGTAACTTTTATTGCAGGAGAAATGAAAAACCCCAAACGGAATATCGGGATGAGTCTTTTCCTGGGAACGCTGATCGTAACCATCATTTATGTTTCGGCAAACCTGATGTACCTGAATGTACTTCCACTGAATGAATTGGCATATGCCGCCAAGGATCGTGTTGCTGTAGCAGCGGCGAATAAGATCTTTCCTGATTTCGGCACTATTCTCATTGCAGTGCTGATCATGGTTTCAACATTTGGTTGTAATAACGGGTTGATACTGGCCGGTGCCCGGGTATATTATACAATGGCAAAGGATGGACTGTTTTTCAAAAAAGTGGGAACCCTGAATAAGCATGCCGTCCCACAGTTAGCTCTATGGATACAGTGTGTCGCAGCGAGTATCTGGAGCCTGAGTGGCAAATACGGGCAATTACTGGATATGATCTCCTTTGTGGTTGTGATATTTTATATATTAACCATCATCGGAATTTTTATTTTACGAAAGAAAAGACCGGATGCAGAACGTCCCTATAAGGCCTTTGGCTACCCGGTATTGCCCATTTTATATATCCTGATGGGCGCTGCTTTCTGTGTATTGCTGATCATTTATAAACCACAGTTCACATGGCCGGGACTCATCATCGTGCTGATAGGTATACCGGTTTATTATATTGCCATTTCACAGCAAAAAAAACAAGCCTGATCTTTGTAACATGGAAGATTTCAAAAAATTATTTGACTCTTTTTCCTCGCTTAAAGTGGGAGTGATCGGTGATGTGATGCTGGATACTTATATGTGGGGCCGGGTAGATCGTATTTCGCCGGAAGCACCTGTTCCAGTTGTTACACTGCATCATAAAGAATACAGGATCGGGGGCGCCGGTAATGTAGCGTTGAACTGCAGATCGCTGGGCGCAATAGTTTCTCTATTGTCTGTAACCGGCAATGATAGCGAAGGATCGCTTTTAACCGAATTATTGGATAGCAATAATATTGATACATCTTATATGGTTAAAAGCAAGGACAGGATCACCACCAGTAAGACCCGTGTCATCAGCCGTAACCAGCAAATGATGCGGTTGGATAATGAGATCACCAATGACCTTAGCGCTAAGGATGAAAAGACCTTGCTGGATAAAGTTGAATTGTATATTGCCAATATGGATCCCGACATTATCATTTTTGAAGACTATAATAAAGGCGTGCTGACGGAAAAAATGATCCTCCAGGTAATTGCACTATGTAAACAGGCTGGCGTCATGACGGCTGTTGACCCCAAACGGAAAAATTTCTTTACTTACAAACAGGCTGATATTTTCAAACCTAACCTCAAAGAAGTTAAAGAAGGGCTGAACATGCTGATCGATGAAATTAGTCAACCTGTATTGAAAAATATTCATGAAGAGCTGGAGAAATTGCTTCATCACCAGGTATCGTTTATCACACTTTCTGAAAAAGGAGTTTTTTTTCAGCGTGAAAATAATGCAGGTCTTATTTCTTCTCATATCCGGAATGTTGCCGATGTATCCGGCGCCGGTGACACGGTCATCGCTGTTGCAGCAATGGTATATGCATCCACTAAAAATGTTCACCTGATGGCGGAAGTGGCCAATATCGCCGGTGGAATTGTTTGCGAGGAAGTGGGAACGGTCGCTATCAATAAAGAAAAGCTTTTACATGAATGTGAATTGTTGCTTAGTTGAATGTGAAAATGTGGAGATGTGAGAAATGTGGAAATGTGAGAAATGTGGAAATGTGAAAAATCCCCAGGAACTTGGTTCTCTTATTTTCACATTTCTCACATTATCTCATTTCCTCATTTCTTCTTCCATTGCCTTATTGAGTATGCCATCGTAATTGACGAATACCTCAAAGAATATTTTTACAGCGGCAAAAATGAGGATGAAAATTTTTCCTGCACCAAAAGTCAGGAACAAACTTCCCAGGATCACGGTAACCTGCTGGATGAAGATGCGGCCATAAGGCTGAAACATCAGCTGCATCATGGAGATGGTCCTGTATTGACGGGTCCTTAAAAAATTCCAGTACATACTGAATCCGTAACTGATTACAAATCCCGCCAGCATATAATACGCATCCGGGCCGAGGTAGCGGGGCCAGTGTATAAAGAAATCAAAGAACCCGGCCTTGTATTCTTTACCAATACCTGATACCTGTATAAATAAACCCGTCTGAATAGCTACAAACATTCCGTAATGGACCAGGAAAAAAAGCATGAAGAAAAGACCCGATTGTTGGGTACGGCTGGGGCCGTTGTACCATATATCTGTTTTTCGTACTGCTGTTACTACTCCCATTTTTAAAAGGTTAAAAAGACCGATGATCACTGTTTCCAGCGCATAGACCATGAACACTTCTTTGGGACTCCAGCCCCATATCCAAACGCCTGCCACAGGCAGCAGGTTAGCGGCTATCAAAAAATAATCCGATCGTGTGAGTGTTTTCTTAATCATTCAATGGGTGGATGATATTAGGCGGCAAAATAACTAATTTCGGGTTTACAGAACATAAGAAATAAATATGGCAAAATATACTTTAGTCATTCATGGCGGAGCCGGTACGATCCTGAAACAGGATATGACCGACGAACAGGAAGCCGCTTATCGCAAAGGTTTGGAAGATGCATTGCATGCCGGTTATGTATTACTTGAAAAAGGTCAGTCTGCAGTGGATGCCGTAAGAGCAGCTGTGGTTTTATTGGAAGATAATATTCTCTTTAATGCAGGTAAAGGATCTGTATTTGGCCATGATGGCAGCCAGGAAATGGATGCTTCCATCATGGATGGAAAAACATTGATGGCCGGCGCTGTGTCTGCTGTAAGAAATATCCGTAACCCGGTAGAACTGGCATATACCATTATGACCAGGAGCCAGCATGTAATGCTGAATGGAAAAGGTGCTTATGATTTTGCAAAACTGCATGGAATAAAAACGGAGCCGGATGAATATTTCTTTTCACAATTCCGTTATGATCAATGGAAGCAAATGCAGGGCTCTGATGAATCAGCATTGGATCATAATGTAGTTGTGAAAGACAAGAAATTCGGAACCGTCGGTGCTGTTGCCTGCGACAGCCATGGAAATATTGCTGCTGCTACCAGCACCGGTGGTATGACCAACAAACAATACGGAAGGATAGGGGACAGCCCGATAATCGGTGCCGGCACTTATGCCAATAATAAAACCTGTGCCATCAGTTGTACCGGGCATGGTGAACTATTTATCCGGGCAGTGACGGCTTATGATGTGAGCTGTTTGATGGAATACAAAGGAATGAGTCTGGAAGAAGCCATGCATGTTGTGGTACATGATAAGTTGCTAAAGTTAGATGCTGAGGGAGGAATGATCGGCGTGGATGCAAAGGGAAATGCAGGGATGGTTTTTAATAGTGAGGGGATGTATAGGGGCTTCAAAAACAGTGATGGGGAAAATGAAATTTCTATTTATAAATAGCCCCGGGTTTTAACCCGGGGAGTCCGGGAATTAATATAATCACGGCTTTAGCCAAAGCGATCAGCAATGAAAAAATACGCCATCATCGTCGCAGGAGGTGCCGGAACAAGAATGGGAGCCAACCTGCCCAAGCAATTCATGCTGCTGAAAGGCAAGCCGGTGCTGTATTACACGATCAGGGCGTTTATGGAAGCGTATGATGATCTGCAGGTAATACTTGTATTGCCGGTTGATTATATGGATATTGGTCAGCAGATCATTGCTTATTTTGATAAAGACCGGATCAGCATAACTGGAGGTGGAGATACAAGGTTTCAGTCAGTAAAAAATGGTTTGGAATTGGTGGAAGAAGAATCCATCATTTTTGTACATGACGGGGTTCGATGTTTGCTGACAAAAGAATTGATCCATCGTTGCTATCAAAAAGCATTGGAAGCCGGAACAGCAATTCCTGCTATTTCTTCAAAAGACAGTATCCGCTTACTCAGCAAAGAAGACAGCGAATCTTTTGACCGGGACAAAGTAATGCTGGTACAAACACCACAGACTTTTCAAAGTAAAATATTATTACCCGCTTTCCAGGTTGATTATAAAAATGAATTCACTGATGAAGCTACCGTGGTCGAAGCATCTGGTATAAAAGTTTCATTGTTAGAAGGAGAGGAAAATAATATCAAGATCACGAGACCGGGGGATCTGTTGATAGCAGAGAGAATGCTTGAAGGCGGAGGTCTGAGGTCTGAGGTCTGAGGTCTGAAGTCAGAACCTTAAAGTCGAAATACTTCTCGGGTTTTGAAAATCCGACATCTGACCTCCGACATCAGACTTCATTTCTTTAGCCATTTCAAATAAAAAGGAAGCCTGTTCAATTTCAACGCTGCATATTCCTCCTCAACTGCCCCGAAGCTGCTGTAGAAGAAAGCAAGATTAGGCATATCGGAGCCTTCGAAATCCAGTAATAGATTTTTTCCTGCATGGTCTTTTATAAAGGCATCGATCAGTGCATGGGAAGCGCCGATCGTTTTTCCATGGGGATGGTTGCCTACTAAAATATAATAAGCCCGGTTATGAGAGAAAAAGAACACACAGGATGCTACCATTTCGTTTTGCGGAGAAATGATCCCGTATGTGGTTGCCATTTTTTTGGCGTGAAGCAACTGGTAGAGTTTTCGGAAGCGTTCAATATTCTCTCCTGATTCTTTGTTCTGTCCTTTCATCTGTTGTACCGCAAGGGAAATCACTTTTTCGGCATCAAAATCTTTTTGAACGCTGCAGCCAGCCTGCGTGGCTTTTTTTATATTTCGCTGTATGTTCTCCCGGTAATTATTATAAAGCTGATCGTATGGCATATTCAGATCAAGAATATAATTACTCCGCGGATACAGGTCAAACTCTTTTAATGCAAAAACATTATTTTGGTTAAAACTGATATCCCAGTATTTGAATTGGAGAGGAATAGTTTTTAAAAAACTTTCCAGCAATTCAGTGTCAATCAAATTTCCAAAAACTCCTAATTGTGCCGTAAGAAAGGGCTGGTATAAATAATGAATACCGTATTTCTTATTCCATGTCAGTGGCATTACGGCTTCATAGTCATTTAAGACAAGAGCGTCCCAGTTCTTTGCCATGTTATCAAGATAAAAGGAATAAGCATAGATCAAACTATTGGCGGCATTGTCAATACAATGGTCCCATTTGGTCTTATCGATCTGTTGGTTGCTGAGACATTGTATGTTCATTGCACCGCTCATCAGAAAACAAGATTGCGGTCAATTTTCCGGAGGCTGAAATTGGAAATGTCGATGGAGAAAGAGATTTTCTTGAAGAACCTCTCTTTCTTCAATATGGTTGATTGCAGGTAGTCCCTGTAAACAGAACTATAGATCAGCGGAACATAAATATTAATTGTTTCGTTCAGCAGCGAGATCTGCAAACCGGCATCATAGAGGAACCGGTCGTTCTCAGCTTTATTTTTCCAGGCCTCAGCATAAGTGCCAATGTCTGCAAAGACTTTCAGCGGGATCTTAACAGGCAATATACTTAACGGGTTAATCGCAGATGGGATCGTTGTGCTGAAATTCGCAGCTATCAGCCAATCATCCGTCTTAGCTACTTTGTCAGCAAGCAGGTCTGTTCTTACTTTGAAACCACCATCCCGTACCATGATCTGCTGGCTTGCCATTCCTTCAAACTTATTTCGGCCGATAAAATAATCACTGTAAGTGTAATCTTCGTAACCATTGGCTCCGGTCATGTTCAGGTGATAACGGTCGGTGGCAAATTGTTTGGTAAGGGTTTTAGAACCACTGTAAATGAATTTACCGGCAAACAACCTTACATTGAGTCCGCCTCCTTTGGGATAGTTGAAGAAATAATTTCCTGTAAAGGCGGCACGGACAAAATCTTTTCCCTGTTCAATTTTTAATTCCCCGCGGTAAGGATAAAGAACCCGGTTATTCTCTATCACAAATTTTAACTGGTTCAGTGTCCTGTTTTCAGCGATGGTTCTGTATTTGTTGGTAATGGTTGTATCAGGCCCCGGTAATGTAATAACCGTATCCCGGTAGAAACGTAATTGATCTTCACTGATCAAAAATGATTTGAACTGGATAAAGCGGTAAAAGTTACTTCGGGGATTTTTTTCTTTAAAAACAAATTTAATGCCCGGCACGATTTTTTGAAAGGCTAAGAAAGTTTTCCTGCCGTCGCTATCCCTGAACTCGTCGGCCGTGAAAGTTGAGCCGTTAACGCCCAGTTCAATTTTCCTGAATATGCTATTTGGATAAAAACTATAATAAGCCAGGCCAAGTCCTCTTATTTTTTTTGAGCCCGTGGCATACATAGGCGCCAAAAAGAACTGGAAACGATTGGGTGGGAGTTTATAATTTGTAATAATGGGGCCAATCATAAATTTATCATAACTATTAAAACCAAGTCCATACGGAGATAAAATGATCTGATTTTTATTTGTTACATCCGGGCCTTGCATAAAAACATCACCCATTACAGCAGGTATAAAACCGGTTCCTTTTCGCTGTTGGTTCGGTAATGTTCCTGTTTTGCCGAGATAAGAAAAAACAGGGTCAAGGTTTTTACCACTGCTTTCTTCCATTGCTTTCTTAAAGTCCTCCGGTTGCGGATGTTTGAATTGCCAGTGGCGGAAATACTCCTGCATGGCTTTATTGAATTCTTCAGTGCCGAGTTGTGATTCAAGATAACGCATCCATTCAGCCGTTTTATAATAAGCAACAAGGCCATAGTTTGCTTCACTGAATTTCTCCGAAGGCAATTCAATGGGCTGATCGGTTTTTGTTGCTGCTTTGCTTTCAAATAAAATTCTTTCCTGTTGTGGTTGTTTGCCATATTTGGAAAGCCTGTATTTCGCATCATAATAACTATTGATGCCTTCGTCCATCCAGGGATGTTCTCTTTCGTTGCTTGCCAGGATTCCATAGAACCAGTTATGACCTATTTCATGAGCGATGGTTATATCTAATTCTTTTGGATTGCCGGTTGGTGAAATGACTGTGATGGTAGGATATTCCATGCCGCCGCCAAAACTTTCAGGCCCCTGCACTACTTGCACAATATTGTAAGGATATTCTCCAACAAGGGAGGAATAATGCCTGACCGCATCTTTAGCATATTTTACACTATTGTCCCATGCTTTGTTTTGCTGCGTTGTATAGTAGGTAAAGACATCGATCACTTTGCCGGATGCAAGCCGGCAGGTATCATAATTTACTATAAAACGTTTATCGGCAAACCAGGCAAAGTCATGAACGTTGGCTTGTTTATATTTTAATGTTTTATTTTCTTTTGATGATTCAGGGAAAAGCTGAAGCGTTGATTTTATCTGACCACTTGAATTTTTTCCTGCCTGTCCGGTAGGCAGGTCTTTTCCTTTTACAGGCGTCCATGAAAATGATGATCTTGTTTTCAACCATTCTTTCTCTTCTGTATTTTGCAGTTCCCCGGTTGCTGCCACAACATAATTTCCCGGAACAGTTATACTCACATCAAAGCTTCCAAACTCGCTGTAAAATTCTCCCTGGTCAAGATAAGGCATCGGATGCCAGCCGTACTTATCATAAACCGCCGGCTTGGGATACCATTGTGTGGCCTGGTAGCTCTGCCCGTCATGCCCGCCTCTTGAAAAATTATAAGGAAGCCTGACATGAAATGGAGTGCTGATAATGATCTTTTGCCCGGGTGGGAGAGGAGCAGGCAAAACCAATTTCACAATATCAATATGCTGCGGATGGTCTTCAACCGTCGCCGTGATATTGTTTACTTTAAAATCAAGCCGGTTGATATAACCCTTTTGTTCTTTATCAGAAAAATAGAATTTGGTACTGCCATTCTCCAATGTCTGATCGGTATAAGCTGTCTTATCATTTTTATATGCATTGGGCCAGAGGTGGAACCAGATAAACCTTAATGTATCAGGGGAGTTGTTGATGTATTCGATTTTTTCAAAAGCATCCAATGTGTGATCCTTATCATTCAGCGTAACATCAATAGTGTAGTTGACCTGTTGTTGCCAGTAGTTCTGTTGGGAGTGGGAAGTGGCTAGTAGCAAGTAGGAAAGGAGGAGTAAGAAAAATTTTCTCACAAGGATGGAGTTTTGTCAAAAGTAAAATCTTAAATCTGCAATCTAAAATCTAAAATCTAGAATCTAAAATTGATTATTTGCCTTTCCCCTTAAAAATGATCCTCAACGTATGGATCATGATCTTAAAATCAAGGGCCAGTGAAATATTTTCAATATACAGCAGGTCATATTTGCTGCGTTCAACCATCTCTTCGACGCTTTCTGCATAGCCAAACTGCACCATGCCCCAGCTGCTGAGGCCGGGTTTCACTTTCAGCAGGTATTTATAATAAGGGGTCCGGTCAATGATCTGGTCAATATAATATCGTCGTTCGGGTCTTGGCCCCACCAGGCTCATTTCACCGATAAGAATATTCAAGAGTTGCGGCAATTCATCGATCCTCCATTTACGCATGGCTTTTCCCCATTTGGTAATTCGTTCATCATTTTCTGAGGAAAGGGCAGGCCCTTTCTTTTCCGCATCGTTTATCATGGAACGGAATTTATACATCATGAAAGGTTTGCCTTTGTAACCAATTCTTTCCTGTGAAAAAAATACGGGTCCTTTGGAAGAAAACTTCACCCGCAATGCTGAATATAACATCAGGGGGGAAAGTAATACCAGTCCGGCAACGGCCACGGCTACGTCAATAAGACGTTTGATATTCTGTTGCCACTCGGGCATCAGCCCGGTTTGCAGATCGATCAGCGCTGCACCCATCACATTGCTGGTCTTCACAGAGCCGGAAAGGATGTCCAGTATATTGGGTTGAATTTTTATCTCTACATCTTTTTCACTTAAGCGGTTAATAATATTCCCAAGCAATAGTTGCTCACTTTTCTCCATAGCGATCACCACGAGTTGAATATTATTTTCATCAATGATCTTTTCCAGTTCATCCACTGAACCCAGTTTGGGTATCAGTTTCTGAATCCCGTTCTTGCCGCCATTATCCGGGGTAACGAAACCTGCATAGCGGTATCCGCCATCATGCAGGCTTTTTTCCGTTTCTTTAAATATACCCATGGCATTATCCTGGCTGCCGATCATTAACGTATTGAAATAAATTTTCCCGTTGAGCAGTTGCCGCTTCGCTTTGTTGAGCAACAGCCACCTTCCAAAGAATGTAAGGAGAAAATGGATACCGGTCAATGCAGCAAATGCAACATAATAATAAGATACTCCCGTATGCGGATCGTTTAATACGAAGACGATCATCAATACAATACTTCCAATCAGCGTGCAAACAAAGGTCAGCGTGAACTCAGCCAGTCTTGATTTTTTATAAAGTGCATGATAAGTTCCGGCCAAAGTATAAAGTACCAGCCAGCCCATTGGTACAATAGCAAGTATTAACAACCATGACCGGGCAGCGATCGGGTATGCACCGGCATCATCCAGCATTCTGCTGCGGATGAAATAAAACAGGAGCCAGGCCAATGCGGCTGTGAGATAATCCAGCGCTGCATACCAGCCAATTGCTATTTTCTTGATGGAGGTTGTCACCGGGTAATAATGTTGTTGCCGATTTTATCCAGGATCTGGTGCGCTACATCCATGGCCATCAGGCCGTCTATTTCAGACACGATGGGTTTGGTATTGTTCAGGATCGCATTTTTAAATGCAATGAGTTCTTCCTTGATGGCATTCCCTTCATGAATGACCGGGTTGGCAAGAGCGATTGTTTTTTTCCCTGACGACGTTTCTATATCAAAGGCAAATACATTGGAATCCTGTGGCTCTTTCAGCCTGATGACCTCGGTTTTTTTATTCAGAAAATCGATGCCGATATAAGAATCTTTTTGAAACAGCCTGATCTTCCGCATTTTTTTCATAGAAAAACGGCTGCTCGTCAGGTTGGCAACACAACCATTATCAAATTCCATACGCACATTGGCGATATCCGGTGTTTCGGTGATCACAGCCACGCCACTGGCAGAAATACTTTTTACATCGCTTTTTACTATGCTTAAGATGATGTCGATATCATGTATCATCAGGTCAAGTATCACACTCACTTCTGTTCCCCTTGGATTGAATTGCGCCAGCCGGTGCACTTCGATGAACATCGGGTTTAGCGCCAGATCTTTTATAGCCAAAAAAGCAGGATTGAATCGTTCAACATGCCCGACCTGGCATTTGATACCTGATTCCTGGGTCAGTTTTACCAATTGCCGGGCTTCATCCATGGTATTGGCAAGAGGTTTTTCAACAAAAACATGTTTGCCTTTCTTGATAGCTTTTTCACACAATTCAAAATGGAAATTGGTGGGAGCCACTATATCAATGGCATCGCAGGCATCCATCAATGCATCAGGATCGACAAAACGGGGTAACTGGTATTTGTCGGAAACATTTTTTGCGGTGGCATTATCGGGGTCATAAAATCCAACCAGTTCTGTGCCCGGTATCTCTTTCCAGTTATTCAGATGAAATTTTCCCAAATGTCCAACACCAAAAACGCCGATCCTGAGCATAGCAGTTGATTAATCAGCAAAGATACTGGCTAAAAGCTAATAGCTATTGGCTATTAGCTTTTAGCTGATCAATTCAATATAGGGGACTTGTCGACGTAAGAAGGATGATAGATGAAAAGGCAAGTGCCGTTTTTAATTGTATTGATGATCGGGCGATTCAATTGCGCCGGTACTGCAGGGCAACCCCAACTGCGGCCGATCCAACCTTGTGTATTAGCCATATCCTGCGAAACATATTCGGCACCATGTATCACAATACCTCTTTCATATGCTTTATCATTGATGCCATGTTCCAGGCCGTCCAATTTTAATGAGTAACCATTTTTGCCTTCATAGGTTTCCCTGGTAACATAAAATCCGGGACTGCTTTTAAGCGATTCATTCTGGTTGGAAAATGAAGTGGCCCATTCACGGCCCGTATTTCTTCCGTGAGCCACCAGGGTGTTGAATAATACTTTATAATTTTTCAGGTCGATGACGAACAACCTTTTTTTATTGCTGGGTTCACTGAAATCTACAATGGAGATGATCGAATCATTCAGCAGTTTGCCTTCAGCGATCAGGATACTCAATCCCTGTTTGGCATAATCAAAAGCCTGCTGGCTAAGTCCTTTCAGGCTTAAATGCAGGCTGTCATATACGGATCTTAAAGCAGGAATAACTGAAGCTGATGTGTTACTGGTCTTTGCAGCCGAATCAGCCGGCGGATGATAAAACAATTTTGCACCCGATGCTGATTTTGCAAAGGCAAACGGGAGGTGCAGGAGACCGATAACTATGGATGAAACGAGTAAATAAAAACCCTTGAATCTTTTCTTCATTGTTGCTTTTTAATCCTGCCTACCGTCAGGCAGGCAGTAACCAATAATAATCAACTAACGTTGAATTAGACGTCTTCTTATCAGGGTACTTGCATTTTTTTTGTTAACGTGCATTCAAAAAAATATCTGGTATTTGTCTCGGCGGGCAGTTGTTTGGAG
>DATHDV010000149.1:0-31072 GCA_035318845.1 Chitinophagaceae bacterium | reverse complement strand
TCGTTCCAATCTATAAAACTCCAGTGATCCGTTGCTTTTCCGTCTTTGTTGAATTTTGAAACTTCGATCGCATTCATCGTGTGGGTGCTCCCGGCTTTCATACCCATTGCATCCACTTTCATGGTCATTGTTTCCTTCATCCATTGGAATACATAATCATCATCAGCCATTTCTTTTACAAGTTCATTTTTAAAATTACCCATCGTGGCGCCCATTTTGTCGAAGTTGGCTTTAATGCTGTCCAACCCTTTTATATCGCCATTCATGCCGGCATGGTCAACAGCATCCGTAGCAATATAATCGCCTATTTTGCTCCAGTCCCCGGCTTCAAACATTTTGTTGACGGCATTGCAGGCTTCCAGGTTCTTTTTGGCTCTGTCAGACATGCCTCCGGCTTCTTTTTTGTCGCTGCAGGAACTGAGGAGCAAAATGAAGCCTGCAGAGAAAATAACAAGTAACTTTTTCATGTTGTTTTTATTTTGGTTAATTAATGAAAAGATAGGAGGGCAGGAATATCAGCAGCACAAACCAGGGAAGGTTTCAAGGGGTTGCAGAGAGGCAGCAAGGTAAATAATTTTTGGAAACCTAAATATTTTTTTACCGGGATGGAATACCTGTAAAAAAAAGAAAGCCGGGTGTTGCGGCCCGGCTTTCTGGTTAATGATTTTTTAAACTTAATTCATTTTATTGGTTGTATCCTTTGCCGGTGGCGGCGGGGGCATCATTTTCATCATATCGGCGGGCTGCATAAAAGACCAGTGTTCTATGGCTTTACCGTCTTTGAATTTTACTACTTCAACTGCTGTCATATCATATTTATCGCCGGCTTTCATGCCCATATGATCTGTTTTTACAGTACCTGTATAGCGCTGCCAGGCCATGGCATATTCATCATCAGCCAGTTCTTTTATCGTTTCAGTTTTTGCATTCTCCTGGCCCGCTATCATTTTTTCAAATTCTACTTTCATGTTTGCCAGTCCTTTAATGTCTCCCGTCTCGCCGGCATGGTCGATGCAATCTTCAGCAATATAATCACCCAGCTTGCTGAAATCTTTTGTATCGAAAGCTTTATTAACTCCATGTACGGCATCAAGGTTCTTTTGGGCCTTTTCAGACATACCAGCTTCTTTTTTACTGTCGCAGGAAATAAGAAGACAAATAAAACCTGCCGAAAGAATGAATAGGAACTTTTTCATGTTTTTTATTTTGGTTAATTAATTACAAGTAAAAAGGGCAGGGATGTAATTACGAAGGATCAAAGTAAATAGTTTTAGAATAAACCAACTATTTTTTTTGCACAGATTCCCAATCAAATTTCCTGCCGTTTATTTTTTAAAGACAGATATTTTTTAAAAGCACTAACTTTCCTCTTCTTAAAACCAGGATAATGAAGAAAATAATTGTTTCTTTTTTGGCATGTTCCTTCGTGTTTTTTACTTCCGCCCAGGATGCGGCGGTGGTCAATCAAATAAAAGATGAAGAGTCCAAAAATTCGAAAGTAATGGATATCGTCTTTCATCTTACCGATGTAAGTGGCCCGAGGTTAACGGCCTCCCCCGGATTTATGCGGGCAGCAAACTGGGCCAAAGATGAATTGATCAGGATCGGTTTGGTCAATGCCGTTCTTGAACCCTGGGGTGAATTTGGCAAAGGTTGGCAGCAGGAAAAATGTTATGTCGCTATGACCGCTCCTTATTATGTCCCTTTTATTGCTGTACCCCGTGCATGGACAGGCAGCACTCCCGGCAAAAAAATTTTGCAGGGAGAAGTGATATTAATAAAAGCAAAAGACAGCATTGAACTGATGCAATATGCCGGTAAGCTGAAAGGAAAAATTGTAATGGTCTGGTCGCCTGCCGTATTAAAGCCCTCTTTTGAACCCGATGCTAATCGCTTTGCCGACAGCAGTCTTGAAAAAATGGCAAAGTCAACAGCGCCTGCACAGGCAAGCAGGCCCCGGGGAGATTCGGTACAAAGAGCTGCTATGATGGGCAGGGCTTTACTCCAAAGAAGAATGACTGACTTTTTTATCCAGGAACAGCCGGGACTTGTTCTTAGTATGAGCCAGTCGGGAAATGACGGAACTGTATTTGTCCAGGGCGGTGGCGGATATACCAAAGATGCCAAAGAAAGCCCGGCGATGGTAATGCTTTCCAGCGATGATTATTTACGGGTACAACGTTTGGTAGATGCAGGCACCAAAGTAGAACTGGAGGCTGATGTAAAAACAAAATTCTTCACGGATGATTTGCAGGGTTATAATGTAATAGCAGAGATCCCGGGTACTGACCCGGTGCTGAAAAATGAAATAGTGATGCTTGGTGCTCATCTTGATTCATGGCAGGGCGCTACCGGTGCTACAGATAATGCTGCAGGTTGTGCCGTGATGATGGAAGCCGTTCGCATCCTGAAAGCATTGGGTGTGCAGCCACGCCGTACTATCCGTATTGCATTATGGAGCGGTGAAGAACAGGGATTATTTGGTTCCCGCAATTATGTAAAAAATCATTTTGCCGACAGGACGACGATGGAACTAAAACCGGATCACTCTAAAATATCAGCTTATTTCAATGTTGACAATGGCAGTGGTAAAATAAGAGGCGTTTATACAGAAAGAAATAAAGATGTGGTTCCTATTTTCCAGCAATGGCTGACACCTTTTAATGATATGGGAGCAAAAACAATAACGCTTGATCCCACATCCGGAACCGATCACCAGTCGTTTGATGCGGTGGGCATTCCCGGCTTTCAATTTATTCAGGATGAGCTGGAGTATGATACCCGAACACACCATACCAATATGGATACTTACGATCATTTATCACCTGATGATCTGAAACAGGCTGCAATGATTGTTGCTGCTTTTGTTTACAATACAGCACAACGGGATGAAAAGCTTCCGAGAAAAGAATTACCAAAGCCACCCGCAAATCAGCCAAGAGGATTTTAAAAGGGCACAAGGCACAAGGCACAAGGAACAAGGCACAAGGAACAAGGCACAAGAAATAAGATTCTGGTTATAGGACACTCTTGTACCTTGAACCTTGTGCCTTGATTTCTTTATTTCGGCTTTTGATAAATGAACCTGACCATCGCATTCTTTTGTTCATCAGAAGTGAGATAAAGCTGGTAACGCTTATCAGCTGCAGTGATGATCATGAGTGCCGTGTTGGGAGGGATGGCACCCAGGTTCTCACCTACCATGATCACTTCCTGTTCCGTTCTTTTAAGATCGATCTTTATGGTGATAGAGACTGGCCTGGTGCCAAGTCTTTTATTAGAGACCACGGGCATATTATTGGCAAAGACTGAGATCGTGTCGCCGTCGATCTGGCCATTATCATAGAAATCAATTTTAATAGCACCCGTATCAACATAAATTTCTTTGACCAGTTCTGCTTTTCGTTTGGTCAATTGCGGAGGCAACCTGAGTTCCGGTTTAAAACTTGATTTATCAAACCTGGTTAATACAATGGTTCCCGGCGGACAGGTTGATTTATTATCCATCGTTTTGCCTGACCAGGCACCACGAAGTTGCTCTTCGGTGCCACCTTTATGAAAAGCAAGGTTATACTTTTTAATGCAGGGGATACAATCGCCGGGGATATGAAAAACGGTAACACCAATTTCACCGATGGAAATATTATTGCTGTCCTTTTTATAGATCCCTTCAAAGGTTTCTTTTACATAGTTGCTGGTATCAGAGTAATGGTAAGACGTGCCGGTGATCCTTGTTCCGGCTACCTGGAGCTGCAGTTCTATATTGTATACCGGGAAACAACCACCGGGTTCCATGATGAGTTTGCCCTTCCAGATACCATTAATGTCCTGAGCCTTGCCAGATAAAGCAAACAAAAGAAGGACTGGTAAAATAATTTTGCGAAGCATTATTCCGGAAAAATAGATGAAAATAGGTAAGTGAGATTAAAAATTACAGAAACGGTAAAGAAAACAAGTACGAACTATGAACTACGAAGTATGTGGTGATCCCTGTTCGTGATTTCAACTTTTTACTTTATTTGGGTTTCTCGTATTTGAACCGCACCATTGCATTCTTTTGCTCAGTAGACGTAATGCGTACATCAAAACGTTGCTCCCCGGCTTCCACGATCATCAATGAAGTATTGGGTGGTATCCGGCCCAGGTTTTCGGCTACCATCACCAACTCATGTTCCGAGTTATCCTGATCGATCTTAAAATTCACCGTAAGAGGATTTGCAGTAAGTCCTTTCTTAGAAAGAACTAATTTTTTATCCAGGTAAACTGAAATGCTGTCCCCGTCAATTTCCCCGTTATCATATATCTTGACGGTTACGTCGGGATCATGAACTGTCAGCACTTTCACCAGTTCATTGGTCCTGCTTTTCAACACATCCGGTGTCTTAAGGGCCGGTTGAGGGATCTTAGTCACCGGGTTTATATTTTTTTGTGTAGTATCAACTGCCGGTTTCTTTACAGGCGTTGTATTTGTTTTCGTGATTGGTTTTGTTACAATGGGCTTGTTCTTATTTATAACCACAGGTTTGTTAACGGGTGTTGTGTTTGTTTTTGTTATTGGCTTTGTTACCGGCTTCTTCACCGGTGCCGTGTTTGTTTTCACCACAGGCTTTGTCTTTATTGAGTCTTTTTTTAGCGGGGGTTGATTGACAATTACCGGTACGTTCTTTATTTTATTCCGTAAAAAAGGTTCAATGTAAAAATCAGTGGTACGAACTTTTCTTAGAAACACTTTTCCGCCGCCGCAATCTCCCCATTTATATGGGTTGGGCCCGTTTATCACTTCCTGCTTTCCAAGAAAGGTACCTTCCAGGAATTCTTCTTTCCCGGACTTTGAATAAAACAAATTATAGTTCATAATACAGGTCCCGTTCCCATCAAGGTTCTTTACCTCTACCGTTTTAATTTCTTTGATCTTCAGGTTTTTTGTACTCTTCATATAGCTCCCGGTCATGGTGGCTTTTCCATAAAACCTGATGTCGAGGTAAGAATAAGAAACACCGGAAGAAAAATTTGCAGAATTGTTAGCGATCTGGAATTCCAGTTTATAATATTCTCCGTAATCAGAAACGAAATACCCCTTCCAGATGCCCGTAATATCCTGCGCAGAAGAAGTAAACCAGGCAAAGGGGATCAGCAAAAATAAATACTTGAAATATGTACGTTTCATCAAGGTTCAAAAATAACGAATTGGTTCGTATGGTCTAAATGGTCTTCAGAAAGAGTTTGTTAATTTTAAAAAATGTTTAGTTAAAAAAACAAGCTTTGAAGAACCGGATCTTATTTCTTTTGGCGATCGGGTTTGCCTGGCATCCCGTTGCAGCCCAGCTGAGCCAGCAGGAGACTGATTTGCTGCAAAAACTGGATTCATTAAAGAAAAGTCAATCTGTCGCAAAACATTTTGCAGAACTTTATTTCAGCACAACGGTCAGAGCAACTAATTATTTCCTGAACAGGAGCCAGCGGGAACAGGATTTTATTCGCCGGTTTGAAACAAGGTTTGCCGGTTTTTTCTTTCGTTCAGCCGAGGCCCGTACGCAAAACATTTCAATACCCGTGGAATGGAAGACTTATTTTACGGGTGATGAATTAACCCCGCTTCAATACCAGTTAATCGGTATCAATGCGCATATCAACGGGGATATCTGGCAGGCACTCACTACCGAATTTTCATTAGCGGAGATCAGGGAGAATAAAGACAGTTATTATTCATTTCAAAAAGGATTGATACTCCAATACCGCGAATTCTATGTTGCATCCCGCAAATCCAATTCAAAGATCAGGACCTTGCATGTAGCAACAGCAGGGTTGGATAAACTGTTTGGGAAAATGATGCTGGTAAGATGGAGAAAACGGCAGTTACAACTGGCGGTCCTTTATTTCAACAACAGGCAAAAGTTTGATAAAAAGCTTGAGAAACTGCATCAGAAAATGGAACATATCGATCGCATGATACTTCAGCATCTTTAGCCGGACTTTGCTAAATTTGCATCCCGAAGTTTCGGGATTATAAATACAGGTTTTACTGAATGATAAAAATTACGCTGCCTGATGGCGCCATCAGGGAATACGATAAGGGTACCACTGCGCTGGATATTGCAAAATCAATTTCAGAAGGTTTGGCAAGAAAAGTACTTGCTGCCAGTGTGAACGGGCAGGTTTGGGATGCTTCAAGACCCATTCATGAAGATGCTTCCCTGAAACTATTAACATGGAATGATGCCGATGGCAAAAACACGTTCTGGCATTCATCGGCCCACCTGATGGCCGAAGCAGTGGAGTCCATGTTCCCCGGTGTAAAATTTTGGGTGGGTCCACCCCTGAAAGATGGTGGCTTTTATTATGATATGGATCTGGGGGATAAAAAAATGAACGAAGATGATTTGCTGGCATTGGAAAAAAAGATGAATGAACTCGCTAAGCAGAACAACAGTTACACCAGGAAAGAAGTGCCCAAGGATGAAGCAGTAAAATATTTTTCTGATAAGGGTGATGAATACAAATTGGATCTATTGAGTGGTTTGAATGATGGCGAAATAACTTTCTATTCGCAGGGCAACTTCACTGATCTCTGCCGCGGACCGCATATTCCCAATACCTCTTTTATTAAAGCGATAAAATTAACCAGCATTGCCGGCGCTTACTGGAAAGGAGATGAAAAGAATAAGATGCTGACCAGGTTGTATGGCGTCACGTTCCCTTCACAAAAAGAACTGGATGAACACCTGCAGATGCTGGAAGAAGCAAAGAAAAGAGATCACCGGAAACTCGGTAAGGAGTTAGGCATTTATACCATGGATGATGATGTGGGCCAGGGACTGATCATGTGGATGCCCAATGGCACCATCATTATTGAAGAACTGGAAAAGCTTGCCAAAGAAACTGAACGGGCAGGCGGGTATAAAAGAGTGGTGACCCCGCATATCGCCAAAGAAAGTATGTATATCACCAGCGGGCATTTGCCTTACTATGCTGACAGCATGTTCCCTCCCATGGAAATGGATGGAGAGAAGTATTACCTGAGATCAATGAATTGCCCGCATCATCATAAGATATATGCAGCAGAACCAAAAAGCTACAGGGATCTTCCTTACCGCATTGCTGAATACGGAACGGTTTACCGCTATGAACAAAGCGGTGAATTATTTGGCCTCATGCGTGTTCGCTGCCTGCACATGAACGATGCACATATTTACTGCACCAAAGAACAATTCAATGATGAGTTCAGGGCGGTGACTGATATGTACCTTAAATATTTTAAAATTTTTGGTATTGAAAAATACGTGATGCGGCTTTCTCTTCATACACCGGAAAAGCTGGGAATAAAATATGTAAATGAACCGGAACTGTGGAAGGAAACAGAAACGATGGTAAGAAATGTAATGACCGAATCAAACATTCCTTTTGTGGAAGTGAAAGATGAGGCAGCATTTTATGGACCAAAGATCGATGTACAGATATACAGCGCCATTGGCCGGGAATTTACATTGGCAACCAACCAGGTTGATTTTTCGCAGGGAAGAAGTTTTAAATTGGAGTACACGGATCAGTCAAACAAAGTGGAAACCCCGTTGATCATTCACCGGGCGCCCCTGGGTACTCATGAACGGTTCATTGGTTTCCTTCTTGAAAAATATGCGGGTAAGTTTCCGCTCTGGCTGGCGCCGGTGCAGGTAAAAGTGATGCCCATCAGCGATAAATTCCTGGATTATGCAAAGGATGTTTCTGATAAGCTGAAAAAAGCTGATATTCGTAGTGAAGTTGACGACCGGAGTGAAAAGATCGGTAAGAAGATAAGAGATGCGGAGATGCTGAAAGTTCCTTACATGCTGGTGGTTGGAGAAAAAGAAGTGAATGAAAATAAAGTGGCTGTAAGAAGACATGGAAAAGGAGATGCGGGAGTGAAAGGAGTGGAGGAGTTTATTGCCGAGGCCGTGGTGGAAATTAAAAACCGGATAGCTGAGTAAAGACTCAACACTCAATAATCAATAAATCAATATTCAATTTTATATTCCGGACTGACTTGAATATTGTTTGTTGAGTGTTGATTATTGAATATTTTTTAATATCACAAATCCTCGATCCCTGTACGAGGATTAAATAAAAAAGTAAATGCTCCCCTTCAGGGATGGGGGCTTAACCAAAAAAAGTAAATGGCAGTACCACAAAAACCCGGAGGCGGGTTCAACAGACCATCAGGCGGAGGTTTTAAACCCGGCGGTGGCGGATTCAACAGAGGCGGTTTCAGGGGCAGGTTTGCTCCCCGTAAAGAAGCAGAACATCGTATCAATCATTTTATCCGTGTCCCGCAGGTTCGATTGGTGGGCGAGAATGTAGAAGTAGGGATCTACGATACGCAGGTAGCATTGAAAATGGCACAAGACCAGGCTTTGGATCTTGTAGAAATTTCTCCAACAGTTGATCCGCCCGTATGCAAGATCATCGACTACAACAAATTCCTCTACGATAAGAAGAAGAAAGAAAAGGAGATGAAAGCGAAAAGCAAGGTCTCCGAAGTAAAGGAGATCCGGTTCACTCCCAATACAGACGACCATGACTTTGACTTCAAAGCCAAGCATGCCGAAAATTTTTTAAAGGACGGCAACAAAGTGAAAGCTTATGTACAGTTTAAAGGCCGGGCTATACAGTTCCAGGACAGGGGTCAGTTATTGCTGCTAAAGTTTGCAGAACGATTAGCAGAGATCGGGGTGCTGGAGAGTATGCCAAAGATGGAAGGCAGAAGAATGCTGGCCATGTTTGCGCCGAAGGGAAAGAAGAAAGCACAATAAGTAAAAAATAATTAAAAAGTAACCCGGGAATGAACCCCGGGTTTTTTTATTCCCATTTCATAATAGCTCATCATCCAATTTTTTTACTACTTTCCCTTATTAATACCATCAAAAATTTGATCATCATGAAATGGCTCCTCCTTCTTTTTTTCTCCTGTTGCTTTCTGCCATTAAAGGCGCAAAGCGATGAGATGGCATTAGAAAAAGCTTTGTACGATCTCCCGGATGTGCAATTCAAAAAATATTCTAAACCGGGTGATAAATACCTGCGATATAGTTTATTCATCAGGCAACCCCTGGACCACCAACACCCGGAAAAAGGATTTTTCTATCAGTCTGCTTTGCTTACTCACAAAGGTTTTTCCCGGCCAACCGTAATGGAAACCGAAGGATATGAAATGCGATTGGGAGGAAATGAGATTGAGAAGATGCTGGATGCAAACAACATCAATATCGAACATCGCTATTTCGGAAGTTCAAGACCCGATTCATTACAGTGGCAATACCTGACATTTGAACAATCAACTGCCGACCTTCATTATGTCAACCAGCTTTTTAAAACCATTTACAAAAATAAATGGATCAGTACGGGTATCAGCCGTGGCGGGCAAACGGCTATCTATTATAAATATTTTTATCCTGCTGATGTGGATGTGGCTGTTCCGTATGTTGCCCCGCTTCCCAATAGTCTTGAGGATAAAAGGATCTACCAGTTCTTAGATACGATGGGATCTGCTGAATGCAGGGCAAGGATCTTTAATTTTCAAACTTTTTTATTGCAGCATGAAAAGGAAATACTTGAAAAATTAAAATGGTACGAAAAAGGAACCGGGCAGACCTTTAATTATTTCGGTAGTCTTGGTAAAGTGTATGAATATTCCGTACTGGAATATCCATTTGCTTTTTGGCAAACAGGATTTATTCCCTGCGAAAAAATTCCTGCCGGAACTTCAGCCGATGAATATCTTGATCACCTGATCGAGATCGTAGGTATAGACTGGATGTCGGATAAGGACCTTGCTAAATGGGCGGCTCATAATTATATGGCCAGGACACAAATGGGGTATTATGGATATGATCTAACCCGTTTCAAAAAATACCTGCATTATATCTCCGGGGAAAACCCAACGGCGGCCCTGGCGCCCAATTATATTTCCTATAAACCATTTGACAGCAGCTTTACACATAATGTACATGTATGGCTTGATGAAAAGGGTAATAATATGCTTTATATCTATGGAAGCCGTGACACCTGGACCGCCTGCGGCGTTATAGTTTCCGATAAAGTAAATTCAAAAAGATTTATGATACCCGGTGCAAATCATTATGTCGCCCGTGTAAAAAATATGCCGGCAGATCTTCAGAATGATTTTGCTGCCTTACTAAAAAAATTCCTGGGCCTGGAAGTTGACCTGGGTGCATTAAAATAATTTCCATAACCCGGATGATCTCCGGGTTTTTTATTGACGTTAACAAGGTTCATCATTCAATTATGACCGTTGATACAATATTTCCAGAGGGTGACAACTAAAAGTCTGCTTTCCGTATCTTGAGCGGGTTAGTAATCATCAAACACACGCTATATGTTTAACTTTTCAAAGTGCTTCGCCGTACTTGTGATAACTGTCACGATCGGTACCGCAGCTATGGCTCAACAGCCGGTAAGCCCGGTCGTGGCCAAAGCAGATACCGCAAAAAGACCCACAGGCCCGATCAATGGCCCCAAGCCCTATAAAGAAGTCATTACTTCAAAAGCTGTTTCCGATGCTGGTTTGTTCTGGGTTCATAAAATAGAAGACAAATATTATTTTGAAATTCCTGATTCATTATTCAACAAGGATATGTTGGTGGTAAATCGTATTTCCAAAGCATCAGCAGGTATGAGGGCCCCCGGCAGTTTCTTTGGTTATGGTGGCGACCAGATCGGTCAGAATGTGATCCGTTTTGAGAAAGGACCCAACAATAAGGTTTTTTTGAGAACCGTTTCTTTTGCCGAATACGCAAAAGATTCTACTTCGCCCATGTTCACATCAGTAACTAATTCGAATGTGCAACCTATCGCCGCATCCTTTGATATAAAAGCATGGGGAAAAGATTCAACCGGTGCCGTCATTGATGTAACGGATTTTATTAATAGCGACAATGAAGTGCTGAACTTCAACAGTGGGTTAAAAGCTTCATTGCGGCTAGGTCCTGTTCAGACTGATAAATCCTATGCTGTTAGTGTAAGATCATACCCCATTAATATTGAAGTAAGAACTGTAAAAACCTATGCAAAGGTTGCTTCGCCCGGTGGCGGTGGAGGTTTTGGAAGCGGATCAGGTGCTAACATGACGATGGAGTTGAACAGCTCGATTGTATTGCTCCCTAAAGTACCGATGCAGTCAAGATACTTTGATCCGCGGATCGGATATTTTCCTGTAGGCTATACTGATTTTGATGCAAACCCACAAGGCGTAAAAAGTATTTTAGTGGTAAAACGATGGAGGCTGGAACCCAAAGATGAGGATATGGAAAAATATAAAAGAGGTGAATTGGTAGAACCCAGGAAGCCCATCATTTTTTATATTGATCCTGCCACACCCAAAAAATGGGTCCCTTACCTGATGCAGGGAGTTGATGATTGGAAAGTGGCATTTGAAAAAGCAGGATTCAGGAATGCCATCATGGCTAAACTGGCACCGACGAAAGCAGAAGACAGTACCTGGAGTCTTGATGATGCCCGCAATTCAGCCATTGTTTATAAACCATCCGATATTGCCAATGCAAGTGGTCCCAGCATCTCTGATCCCCGTAGCGGAGAAATAATGGAAAGCCATATCAACTGGTATCATAATGTGATGCAGTTGATACATGACTGGTATTTTATACAAACCGCAGCCGTTGACCCCCGGGCAAGAAAAATGCAATATGATGACGAACTGATGGGTCAACTTATTCGTTTTGTTTCCTCGCATGAGGTTGGACATACGTTGGGGCTGCTTCATAATTACGGATCAAGCAGTACGGTGCCTGTTGAAAAATTAAGAGATAAAGCATGGGTTGAAGCCAACGGACATACTCCTTCCATTATGGATTATGCCCGTTTTAATTATGTGGCGCAACCGGAAGATAATATCAGTGAAGCAGGATTGTTTCCACGCATTGGCGATTACGACAAATGGGCCATTGAATGGGGTTATAAATTATTTCCTCAATATAAAGATGCCGAAGCCGAAAAAGGATACCTTAATACATGGGTGATAGAGCGGCTCAGGAACCACCGTCTCTGGTTTGGTATAGAACTCAACGATGATGATCCCCGTTCCCAGCGGGAGCAGGTGGGCGATGATCCTATGAAAGGAAGTATGTATGGCATTAAAAACCTGCAGCGCATTTATCCAAACCTGATACAATGGACCAAAGAACCCAATGAAGATTACAGTAACCTGAAGGATATGTATCTTCAGACCTTTAGCCAGCTTAATTTTTATTTTGGTCATGTTGCGAAATATATCGGCGGTATTATGGAAACTCCGAAAACAGTAGAAGAGCAGGGACCTGTTTATGAGATCGTGCCTGAAGCAAAACAAAAAGAAGCCGTTGAATTTCTTAATAAATATTTATTCAGTACACCAACCTGGCTTATTGATACGGCCATTTACAATCGCATCGGTGCAAACCCATTTACTCCTTTACCTGTTTATACCAGCAATGGGATCCTCCGGGTGAATACGATCGGTGGTTTGCAGGATAATGTTTTGAACCGGTTATTTACTTACAGAACTTTTAGCAAATTATCGGACGCGGAAGCGATGCTGGGTACTAATGCATACCAGGCTACTGAATTATTAAACGATCTTAAAAAGGGTATATGGTCAGAGCTGGCTACGAAAAAAACAATTGATATTTTCCGCCGGAACCTCCAGAAATCTTATGTAAATATTCTGAGCAATTTATTGGATCCTCCTGCAGTTTCAGTAGGAGGAATTACAGTCACAGGCGGGGCGACCAACGACAAGTCTGATATGAAGAGTGTGATCCGGGCGCATTTGACAACATTAAGGAACGAAATAAATGTTGCTGCCGGGGTTATCGCTGACCCGATGACCAAATATCATCTCCAGGATGTATCCAAGAGAATTGATAAGGCGCTGAACCCTAAAGATTAAGCCAAAACATATTTGATATTGTTTCAAAAGCGGGGAAGTCCCGCTTTTTCTTGCTTTTCACTTTGCCAGCTTGCTTTTCAACCCTATCTTTGCTGCCCGTTTAAAAACGGTAGTTCTTTATATTGATAGTTCTTCGTAGCCGGAGTTGTCCCGGGTCTCACGACTCACGACTGACGTCTCACGACTATCAAACTATTCACCGAAGAGGTCCAATAAGGATCCTGCCTGTGCAGGAACACCTCAAGGGTAAAAATTAAATACTGGGTAAAATGCCTAAAGTAAAAACAAACTCCAGTGCCAAAAAACGATTTAAAGTTACCGGCACGGGAAAGATCATGCATCAGAAAGCTTTCAAGCGTCACATCCTGACGAAGAAATCCAAAAAGCGTAAACGTAACATGCGAAAAGACGGACAGGTGTCAGACTCACATCTGCATTTTGTAAAACGTCTGCTTCGACTTAAATAAGCTATTAGCCGATAGCTATTAGCCTTTAGCTAACAGCTAATGGCTAATAGCTAAGAGCTTTCAACAACATTTTCAACTTTAAACTTCTTAAGATATGCCTCGTTCAAAAAATGCAGTGGCCTCGAAAGCCCGCCGCAAAAAAATATTAAAACAAGCCAAAGGTTTCTATGGCAAACGTAAAAACGTTCTTACCGTTGCCAAGAACGTAGTGGAAAAAGGTATGACCTACATGTTTGTAGGCCGTAAATTAAAAAAGAGAGAATACCGTTCACTCTGGATCGCCCGTATCAATGCTGCAGTTCGTGCAGAAGGTTTGACCTATTCTGTGTTTATAAAAAAATTAGAGGATAAGGGTATTGACCTTGATCGTAAAGTACTCGCCGACCTCGCCATGAATAACCCGGATACATTTAAGAGCCTGGTTGATTCGGTAAAATAAATTTTGACTGATCTGAAATAAAAAAAGTCTCTCATCAAAAATGAGAGACTTTTTTTATTGTTGGTTGACTGTATTACCCGAAGTTTAAAAAAACCTGCCTGTTAAAATGTGTAAACATTGCCGCAGCTGTGGAATTCGATACTCGTTCAACCACACTTGTGCAATACTTAAGAGATTTGAATTTATAATTTAGCTTCTCCCGTCGTCTGATATTTCACTCGTCAGTTTTGTAAAACCTATTACCTCTCCATTATCATCATGCAGGGCTGTGATAAGAATACTGCCCCAAAATATTACACCGCTTTTCTTAACGCGTCTTCCAATATGTCTTGCCCGGCCTTCTTTTGTTGCTTGTTCTATTAATTGTTCCGGAAGACCGGCTTGCCTGTCTTGCGGCATGTAAAATATCCTGAAATTTTGCCCGATTATCTCTTCTGCTTTATAGCCTTTTATTTTTTCTGCTCCTGCATTCCATGATAAAATAGTCCCGTCAATATCCATTAAAATGATGGCATAGTCTTGTATTTCTGCGATCATCTTTTGATGAAGTGTTTCAAGTGTCGCTTTTTTGTCCATAGGCTCTGTTCTGTTTGAAGTGAAAGTAGTAAACATAAGCTAACGGGTTTATAAATTGTGATATTAAGCTATAATTTTTCAGGCACAAACATAATGCCAGCTAAAGTTTCGGGCTCCTACATCGTTACTCTGTATGTTTAGTTTTGTTAAATGATAAAGCCGCCCCGACGTTGAATGTTCGGGGCGGCTTCTTTATTTTCTACCCTTATTGATCAATATTGTATTGAAAAAAAATAAAATAGCAATGAGCGCAGGCATGGACATCAGTTATTAGTAGTATAAAACTGAGTTGTTTTTACCAGGCAATTATTACTTGCCTAAATTACTAATTGGTAACTCTTCTGCTTGTTTTTTCAATCGATTGAAAACAGTATCAAACCCAACTCCCGCTGAGAGGGCAACCAGGATAGCTGATACAAGTTGAATCTTGTCAGTCTCTACCACTTTTGCTAAAGGCTTCAACACACCTGGCGCACCAATCCACTGCGGAATAAGGTAAGCCAGGCCTACAACAAACCCGGCAACAGCGCCAAGGAAAAGTGATTTTATAGGAGAAGTCTCTTCTGGCCCCCAACTGATCGAGCGAATCAGCGCACCTGTGGCGCCTGCCGCTATCAAACCGCTGAATATTACGAAGGAATAGTTTTCAGCTGGCGGGGTTCTGGCCACTCCAAAGAAAAGAGTGACCAAGAGCGCAATGAAAGCAAATGAAGCCCAGATGATCTTTTTTTTCTGAGAAATCATTTTCTTATAATTCCTTTTCATTTGGCGAGTTTCTTCCTGCTCCTTTGCCCGCTCCTCGCACTTGTTTTTTAACCATGTCACCGACTGCTTAATACTATGGCTTCCTGAGGAGGGATAGTCTGGCGAAATCACTGATAGTTCAGTTCGAATGATTCCAGCCGAACCATCGAATTTGTCTATGGCAAGCACGGGTAATGGTCTTTCTAGGGCAATCAATCCTGCAATCAGCGTTGATTTGCTGCCTCCCATCAACAACACCGCATCCACGTCCTCAGCACTGACGAGTGAACGATAGAATGGAGCCTCCCAATCTTTGCCGATAATTTTGGGTTTGAAGACATCAGGATGAGTTGCCTGCTCGGCGAACCTCACCGTATTTTTTTGTGGTTCTGCGAAGCGCACCAAAATGGAACCAGCACCAGTACCCGGAAGAAGTTTCCTCACATAGCCTGTAACCACATGCGGTTCAAGCGACCCGGGATCAGAGAAATAAACAACAAGGCCCATCCCCGCATCTGCGAGGGCTTCTCCGATTTCCTGAGCTGTCTTTCTTGCTTCAGCATTATCTGAATCATTCAATTCCCAGATTCCGCCAACGATTGCGACGAACTGCATTTTATTGTTTGCCATTATAATTTATTTTTAGATTATTAAATGAAGTGTTTTCAACATATAGTAATGCTAGTTAACTTAATCAGACTTAATCGCCCGCCTGGATCCTTTTAAATGAACTGCCATTCCAGTAAATAACAAAGGAAGCCTGTTCAAAATACTCCACGTTGATGCCATCGCCTTTCAATTTTATTTTCTTCGGATGATCAATATCGCCGCCTTCGATCATGCCTTTGGGGACGGTGGTCAGGGCTGCATTGATGAGCATATCTTCTTCCCATAATTCTATTTTGCCCGGCCCCGCGAGGATTGCGATCCGGAAATTTTCTTTATTATCATCGGTCACTACGGCAGCCGTGTCAGTTCTGCCATCGCCATTGAAATCTCCTTTAGTGATATAAGGATAATCGGGATCCTCTTTTCTTTTGGGTACAATGAAATAGTCAAAAGCATCTTTCATCCATTTGGCTTCCTTGTCGTTCAGCACATGCCATTTGTTTCCATATTTGGCTTTCAAGGTTTCGTTCACGATCCCTTCGCCAGGGCTGATGTGGACTGGCTCCTTCACACTTGCTTTTGCAGTATCAGCCGAAACTTTCACGGTATCATTTTTTGCTTTTTCTTTATTTTCATTGGAAGAATTTTGTCCGCAGGATAAAAGAACAAATGCAGACATAAAAATGAGGAGTCGCATGGCAGAGGTTTTGGTTTATGTAAGTTAATATCTTTTCCTCAACAATTTCTCCAATACTATACATTTGTGCCGATAAAACAATTACTGGCCAACCCATTTAATTCCGCATGACAAATTCCTACTACGACCTCGTCAAGCAAACCTTTAATTTCCCCCAGGAAGGTATTGAAGTGGACGAAGGCAATCTTTATTTCAACGGTCTTGATCTGAAAGCGCTGATCGCCAAATACGGGACGCCGCTGAAGTTGACCTACCTGCCCAAGATCGGTATGCAGATAAAAAAAGCAAAGACCATGTTTGCAGCGGCTTTTAAAAAACACAAGTACGAGGGTAAATATTTTTATTGCTACTGTACCAAGAGTTCGCATTTCAGTTTTATAGTGGAAGAAGCGTTGAAAAGTGATATTCACCTCGAAACTTCCTATGCTTACGATATTGAGATCATCAAGAAACTCTACCAGAAAAAGAAGATCAGCAAAGACATTCATATCATCTGCAACGGGTTTAAACAAAAAGGTTATACCCGCCGCATTGCCAACCTGCTGAATTCAGGTTTTAATAATGTGATACCGATACTGGATAATAAAGATGAATTGAAAGAATATGCAAAATCGGTAAAAGGTCCGTTCAAACTCGGCATTCGGGTAGCTGCGGAAGAAGAACCCAATTTTCCTTTTTATACATCAAGGCTCGGCATCCGTGCCAAAGACATACTGGAATTTTATGTGGACAGGATCGAAGGATATGAAAGCAAGTTCCAGTTGAAGATGCTGCATATTTTCCTGAACAAAGGTATCAAGGATGATATTTATTACTGGAGTGAATTGAATAAGGTCATCAACCTGTATTGCCAGTTAAAGAAGATCTGCCCGGAACTTGATTCGATCAATATCGGCGGTGGATTCCCCATCAAACACTCATTGGGTTTTGAGTACGATTACCAGTTTATGATCAATGAGATCGTAAGAAATATTAAAACGGCCTGTAAAAAAGCAAAGGTCCCGATGCCGCATATATTCACCGAGTTTGGAAGTTATACAGTGGGGGAGAGTATGGCACATATCTTCAGTGTGATCGCCGAGAAAGTGCAGAATGACCGGGAAACCTGGTACATGATCGATTCATCCTTCATCACCACGCTGCCTGATACCTGGGGTATTGGTGAAAAATTCCTGATGCTGCCGGTCAATAAATGGGAGTCGGATTATCAACGGGTGGTATTAGGCGGTATCACCTGCGACAGCCATGACTATTATGATTCAGAGGAACACATCAATGAAGTGTTTCTTCCAAAAATAAATAATGGAGAACCGCTCTATGTAGGTTTCTTTCATACAGGCGCCTACCAGGACCAGATAAGCGGCTATGGCGGTATCAAGCACTGCCTCATCCCTTCACCCAAACATGTTATTGTTGGTCATGACCGGAACGGTAAACTGGTTGACTGGTTATATGCAAAACAACAGACTGCGCAGAGTATGCTGAAGATACTGGGCTATAAATGACTTTTATCGGGATTGGGGTTGGCGAGTGGCGAGTGGGACATTATACAAAGAGGCTGATAAAAACTTATCAGCCTCTTTGTATTTTTTTATAAAAATATTTTTTTCGCTATCGGATCCCCACTAGCCACTCGCCATTCCCCACTCTCCTTTAGGTGATGTGTGCTAAATTACCGACGCCGGTTATTGTACCTGTTCTGCTGGTCGTACCATCTTCTCCATTCATTGTACTCCCATTTGTTATAATTCACCCTGCTCACATATTTTTTGTCGAGGAAAAAACGGTTGTCATTTCCTTGCCAGTAAATAAAGCCCTGCGGACTCCGGTGATAATTCCTTCCATCCGGGTAATGGCTCATTGTGAAACCGGGAGATGGAGTGATAATAAGTGAAACATAGCCACGGGAGCGGGGCGCCGGTGAGTTAGAGTAAGACCTGCTTGGACCGCAACTGCTGATGATGACAGCTGCTGCTGCGATCAATGCCATTGAAAGTAAATGTTTTTGTTTCATAGTGTAAATTTTAAGTTTTAGAAGATTGCATCCTGTTATTGAAGATTATTTTTCTCTCGTCTTTTTATTTCTTACTTCGGTGGGATCGTAATTCTTTGCTATTGGTTGTTCTGTCACAGGTTCAGGTTTTGTTTCAACATAAACCGGGGTTGTTTTTTCTTCCTTGCTTACTGTAACTGTATCTTTCGCTGCCGGAACGGCCGGGAAAACTTTTGCCAGCTTGTCGAGTGCTACAGTTTTGTTGCCGGTATCCCGGCCCATAATAATATCGGTGGATACCCAACCATCATTTTCTGATTGCAAACTATCCAGTTCAAGGAAGCGGAGAGTTTTTGCCTGGGCATCATTAACATTTTCATTTCGCGGGCTGAACAATTTACTGCTGTATTCTTTAGTGGCGGCGCAGCTGGTTACTAATGCCACAACGATCATCAAAATGACCGCTTGTAATATTCCCTTTGTTTGCATGGCTATTGATTTTATTTTTATCACCTGCCTGACGGTAGGCATGGCTCACAATTGAACGCAGGATTGATTCAATTCATTTGCCATAAACTCTTAAAATCTATCAATATGAAATATTTTTTCATAGTCTTAACAGTAATGATGTGCGGAGCCGTTGCCAAAGGACAAACGGCTGAAGATTCTGTGAAGTCAGTTATCAACAGGATGTTCACCGGGATGAAGAATGCAGATGCAGTATTGCTGAAAAGCTGTTTCGCTGACAGTATTGTATTCCAGACCATCTCAAGAAACAAGGAAGGAATGCTGGTCGTAAAAAATGAAGCTCCAGCGGGGTTCATAGATTTTGTAAGCAAAGAGACGCCGGGAAATGCGGATGAAAGGATAACGTTTGACGTGGTAAAAGTGGACGGCCCCCTGGCCATTGCCTGGACACCATATAATTTTTATTATAAAGGCCAGTTCAGTCATTGCGGTGTCAATTCATTCCAGTTAGTTCGCTTTAATGGCGAATGGAAAATACAATACATAATAGATACGAGGAGGAAGCAGGGATGTAAGAGTGAATAGTGAATAGTGAATGGTGAATAGTGAATGTGAGTCTGTGATTCTATGACCTCTAATATTCCTTTGAGTAAACTTTGATTTTTAGGGTTCTAAAGCCCCGCCTTCGGCGGGGTTTGGGGAGGCCAAAAAGAAACCCTCCGTAGAAACGGAGGGTGTAAACCAAAACCAACTGCTTATGAGAAACTTTTCGAATATTTTTATTTAATTACAATTTTTGTTGCTGATGCTTTGACTGTTTCCTTCTTCGGAAGGTTTAATGTCAACACACCATTGACGTAAGAAGCTTCGATGTTCGTTGCATCAATTTTTTCATCCAATGTGAAAGATCTCTTAAAAGACCGGTTGTTGTATTCCCGGCGGATTTGTTTTTCATTTTCGTTCTTCACTTCGTCTTTCTTTTCAGCCGAGATGGTCAGCAGGTCCTGATCAAGGTTTATAATGAAATCTGTTTTTTCAAAACCCGGAGCCACTACTTCCAACTGGTAAGTTTTCTCTGTTTCTTTGACGTTAACCGGAATAAATGTCTTGCGGTTGCCATTGTTAAATTCATTTTTGATAAATACTGGCAGTTCGAAGAACAGGTCGTCAACTAAATTGTTGAATGTACCTTCAAAAGGTTTGCGGTCAAATTTTGCGTGTGTCATGATTATTAGGTTTTATTATTAATAATTTTCCCAGGACAAATAGTCGTCAAACTATGTACCATTAGAAATATGAACTCTTTTTCTGCCAATAGAGGTATAAACATCGGATCATGGAAGACAGAATTTCCGAAAAAAGGAATTTCTGCTGACAGATTTTCTCAGAACACTTAAGTGTCATGATTCAGTAAACATTTTGTTTACTTTTGCATTAAATAAAAAACAAAACACATGTATCCTGAAGAAATAGTAGTACCGATGAAAGAGGAATTAACTGAAAATGGTTTTACCGAACTCCTTTCTCCAACTGAAGTGGAATCCCAGTTAGCCAAAGAAGGGACCACGCTGGTCATGATAAACTCTGTTTGTGGTTGTTCTGCAGGAACCGCCAGGCCGGGTGTGCTGATGGCGATTGCCAATGCCAAATTGAAACCTGATTATTTGACCACCAGTTTTGCCGGATTTGATGTCGAAGCTGTTAAAGCTTTGCGCCAGCACTTAATGCCATATCCACCTTCTTCTCCTGCGATCGCATTATTTAAAAATGGTCAGCTGGTCCATTTTGTAGAGCGGCACCAAATAGAAGGAAGGCCACCGCAGGTAATTGCTCAAAACCTGATTGGCGCATTTGATCAGTATTGTAATTGAGAGAAGGCCATTAGCCATTAGCTGTTAGCCATTAGCTTAGAACCCTATTGTTCGGGATTATCAATTACGAAATGTAAAAGCCACTATAAAAATTGACATTTCACTTAATCACGCAAAGCTAATAGCTAATAGCTAACGGCTAACGGCTTTTATCTAACAGCTTTCTTAGTATATTCGCCGCTGACCAACCATCTATTCATGTATCCCAACCTGTATTACGCATTCAAGGATCTTTTTGGCGTTGAGTGGACATTTCTCCGGTTTGTAAATTCTTTTGGTTTTTTTGTAGCTATTGGCTTCATTGTATCTGCCATTGTCCTGGCAAATGAATTGCGCCGCAAAAGCAAGGAGGGTTTGTTTCAGCCAACAGAAATGCAGGTAATGGTTGGTCAACCTGCTTCTATTTTCGACCTGGCACTTAATTTTTTACTCGGTTTTTTGCTGGGGTATAAAATTGTTGCTCTATTTATCATGAGCAGCTCTGCAACGGAAGACCCGCAACAGTTTATTTTTTCTACCATAGGCAGTTGGCCGGCCGGTATTGGATTGGGGTTATTGTTTGCAGGATTGAAATGGTGGGATAAGCATAAGCAAAAGCTGGATAAACCAGAGAAGAGAACCGTTCGCATATGGCCGCATGACAGGGTGGGTGAGATAACCATCCTGGCACTTGTTTTTGGATTACTAGGAGCCAAAATTTTCGACATCTTCGAAAATTGGGGCGATTTTTTAAAACACCCTTCAGATTATATTTTTTCAGCCAAAGGATTAACTTTTTATGGAGGATTGATCCTGGCAGCCCTGACGATCTGGTGGTATGCTAAAAAACATAAAATTGGTTTCTGGCACCTGAATGATGCGATGGCGCCTACGATGATGCTGGCTTACTCATTAGGGAGGATCGGCTGCCAGGTATCCGGTGATGGTGATTGGGGGATCGATAATACAAGACCCAAACCCTTTAGCTGGTTACCGGACTGGATGTGGTCATATACCTACCCGCATAATGTAAATGAGGTTGGCGAACCAATACCCGGGTGCGTAGGGAAATATTGCAATGAGCTGCATACCGGGGTCTTTCCCACTTCTTTTTACGAAATAGTAATATGTTTTATCCTTTTTCTCATTATATGGTCGCTGAGAAAGAAATTCAAAGTACCCGGCACGCTTTTTGGCTTTTACCTGATGTTAAATGGTCTTGAAAGGTTTTTTATTGAAAAAATAAGGGTTAACACCCGGTTAGATATTTTTGGACTTCACCCAACACAGGCAGAGCTGATATCTTCGCTGCTTTTCCTGAGTGGACTGACGATCTGGATCGTGCTTAAAAGAAAAGCTACTTCTTCTGGGAAACCTGGTCTGAACTGATGCCCGTTGCATGTTGATTTTATTAAAAGCTGACATTATAAAACCCTTTACAGGCAAGCGTTTGACAGTTTTTAACAAGAAGGAAGATTTGCGTGGATAAGTAACCGCAATTATTTATGGCAAAAGACTATGAGAAACGGGGGTTAAATGGTACCTTTGCAGGCAGACCCAAGCGGTGTAATTAACTTACCCTTTGCAACTTTCCTTGAACAAACCAACTCTTATTTACGTTTAATTAATTTGTAATATTCAAGTATTATGAGGCAGCTTAAAATTGCTACACAGATCACCAACAGGGACTCACAGGCTGTAGAAAAGTATTTACAGGAAATTTCTAAGATCTCGATGATTACACCGGAGGAAGAAACAACTCTTGCCCAGCGTATCAAAATGTTCACAAGGAACCCGGTAGATTCTCAAAGGGCCCTGGATAAATTGGTTCAGGCCAATCTGCGTTTTGTGGTATCCGTGGCAAAACAATATCAACACCAGGGATTGTCTCTTAGTGACCTGATCAACGAGGGTAACCTTGGATTGATCAAAGCGGCACAACGATTCGATGAAACCAAAGGTTTCAAATTCATTTCATATGCGGTGTGGTGGATCCGTCAATCGATCCTGCAGGCTTTGGCAGAGCAGGGAAGATTGGTCCGCCTTCCTCAAAATAAGATCGGAACTTATAACAAGGCTAACAAAGCTTATATGGCTTTCGAACAGGAACATGAGAGGGAGCCTTCAACCGAGGAGTTAGCAGAATTGCTGGAGATGAGTGAGACAGAGATCAACAATATTTTCCAGAGCAATACCCGTCATACTTCTTTGGATGCACCCGTGCATGAAGCCGAAGATGTAGCCATGGGTGACTTGCTGCAGGGTGGTGATGATACAGATGATGATGTGATGAAGGATTCATTAAGAAATGAGATCCGTCGTGTACTGAAATCATTATCTCCGAGAGAAGCAGAGATCGTTAATGCTTATTTTGGTTTGGATGGCGAGAATGGTGTTACTATTGAACAGATCGGACAGAAGTACGACCTGACCAAGGAACGTATCCGCCAGATCAAAGAAAGAGCCATTAAACGTTTGCAAAAAGCAAGGTATAGCAGCGCTTTAAAAGCATACCTGGGCTAATCCATTTGAATTTTATTTTTTTTAAATAAATGTCCCGATCTGATCGGGACTTTTTTTTATAGAACTTTTTCATGTAAGCGGGTTATTTTTGTGATGGCTATGAAAAAAATATCTCTGAATATCCTTGTTGCTGCCGGCCTGCTGCTTTCTTCCTGCGAAAAGGGGATCGAATTTAAACTCGATGATGTAACTCCAAAACTGGTTGTAGAAGCTTCGATTGAAAACGGGCAGGCCCCCGTCGTTAATCTTTCAAAGAGTCTTGGTTATTTTTCCGAGATAGACCTGAATACATTATCAAATAGTTTTGTTCATAATGCCGAAGTATATATTTCCAATGGGACATCAACGCACAAGCTGAAAGAATTTGGAACGCCGGTAGGAGGCGGGTATAGTTTTTATTATTATTCCAATGATCCTTTAAATCCGGCAACTGCTTTCCCGGGCGAACTGAACAAACAATATTCTTTACGGATAATAGCAGATGGAAAAGAATATACTGCCACCACCACTATTCCAAATACAACCCGCCGGATCGACTCTGTTTTCTGGAAACCGGCTCCTCCCGGAAATGAACCGGATAAAGTTGCTGTGATGGCAAGAGGTTATGATCAACCCGGGTTTGGAGATTATGTTCGCTACTTCACCAAACGTAATAGTGAACCGTTTTATCCGGGTCTCGCCTCAGTTTATGATGACCAGGTTATTGATGGTAGTGTGTATGAAGTGCAGGTGGACAGAGGTGTGCCGAGGAACGGTAATTATCCGGACGGATATTCTTTTTTTGATAAAGGCGATACAGTAACACTGAAACTATGCAATATTGATAAACCCACTTTTGATTTTTGGAGAACCATGGAATACACCTACGCCAGTGTCGGCAATCCTTTTTCATCGCCCACCAAAGTGATCAGTAATATCAAAGGTGGCGGGCTTGGATATTTTGGCGGATATGCAGCCCAGTACAGAACTATCATCATTCCGAGATAACAATTGTTACTTCCTGTCACATTCATGATACAACAGATTCACTGATTACTTATTAACCATTAATTTTACTGAATTCATAAACTGATATTGAATGGAGATTTCTGAAAGAATACATTGTTTGATCATAGGTTCCGGTCCCGCCGGGTATACTGCTGCTATATATGCTGCAAGAGCTAACCTCAAACCTGTTTTATACCAGGGCATTCAGCCGGGAGGACAATTAACGATCACCACGGAAGTGGAAAATTATCCGGGTTATGCAGATGGTGTGCAGGGACCTGAGATGATGGTGCATTTTGAAAAGCAGGCGGTAAGAATGGGAGCCGATATCCGTTACGGCCTTGCTACCAAAGTTGATTTTTCTTCTTCACCACATAAAGTAGAGATCGATGAAGAAAAATGGATCGAGGCCGATGCAGTAATAATCGCCACAGGCGCATCTGCAAAATGGCTGGGATTGGAAAGCGAGCAACGATTGAATGGTTATGGGGTCAGTGCCTGTGCTGTATGTGACGGATTTTTCTTTAGGGGAAAAGAAGTAGCCATCGTAGGAGCAGGAGATACGGCTGCTGAAGAAGCATTGTACCTCTCCAAACTTTGCACAACTGTTCATATGTTCATTCGCAGGGATGCCATGCGGGCAAGCAAAGTGATGCAGGAAAGAGTGCTGAATACAACGAATATTAAAATGTACTGGAATACGGACACCGATGAAGTGTTGGGGGACCAAAAAGTAACGGGAGTAAGAATAAAAAATAATAAGACCGGGGAAACAAAAGAGATCCCTATAAGCGGATTTTTTGTTGCCATTGGTCATCAGCCCAACTCGGGTATTTTTAACGGATGGCTCGACATGGATGAAGCGGGGTATATCAAAACGATCGCCGGTACTTCAAAAACAAATATCGAAGGCGTTTTTGCGTCCGGTGATGTGCAGGATAAAATTTATCGCCAGGCAGTAACGGCAGCAGGCACCGGCTGTATGGCCGCCCTGGATGCGGAACGTTATTTGAGTGCCAAAGGCATTCACTAATATTGTTTTTATGGCCGGTTTAATGACTATTGAATTAAAACAACTTCGTTTCCTGGCTTACCATGGTTTGTATGCAGAGGAGAGAAAGACCGGCAATGAGTTTGAAATAGATCTCTTTGTTTCTTACCACCCATCATCGGGTACCATAACAGGTATTTCGGATACGGTTAATTATTCTGAATTATATGCATTGTTGAAAACAGAAATGCAAAAGCCCCGTGATCTACTGGAAACACTGGTGATGGAATTGGCAGAAGTTATTCATGTCTTATTTCCTCAAATAAAAAAAATAGAGATCTCCGTTACAAAGCTGCATATGCCTATTGCAAAATTCACGGGCACGGCGGGAGTGAGGTTTGTGAAGGAGTATTAAATGAAGACCGGTGAGCTATGCACAAGGAAGGAGGGAAGTCCGATTGAGAAAATGGCCCGGAGTTTCTGCGAAGCTACCATTTTTTTATATTGCTTTACAGACTTCGGAGTGTGGACTTATTTCTCTAAAATCTCTTTAATCTTATTTACGATTTCATTATATGCTTCATCCCTGTTATCATAAGTTGCAACAGGGTTCCCTTTATGAGGCACAACATTGCTTTCAGCAAATAAAGGAACACTTTGCCAGTCACAATGATTAAGAATAACCGGAATTATTACTGTGTGCTTTTTTCTGTTGTAGTATTTTGCCAGAGGTATTTCCTCTTCCAAAACATATTTAGTTGCGATAAGATTTGCACTTACTAAAAATAAAATTATATCCGCATCAGCCAATTGTTCTTTTATTTTTTCATCCCAGCCTTCACCAGCCATCAAGTCGCTATCGCTCCAGTTTTCTGCAAGGGCTAAATTGCTAAGGGCTTTTAAATGTGTTTCTAATTCCTCTTTGAAATTAATTACAGTTCCGTTTTTTAATGTAAGCCTTTTATCTTTTTGTGAGTAAGAAATAAAAATTTTCTTTTTTCCTTTTTCGCTTTTGTTTATGTCAAATGGATCGCCGAATATGGTTTCAATAATTGTTCCTTTAGGAGCAAAATATGTAAAACTATGTTGTAAAAGTGTGAGGTCAACATCAAAAATATCCTGTAAAAGTGATTGAATATTTATTTCATTTTTTGGTTTTAATTTACACCTGATTTTTTCAATCTCATCTTTTATATATTGGATAAGTTCACTGTAATCAAAAAAGCCAGGCTGATCGAGTTTTGAACAATGTTCGCAATTACAGGGAATCTGTCTCTCAAAATTTATTTTTGAAAAAGCGTCTTTGTGTATACCTTCAATGGAGCTGCAAATATCATATAACAATAATTTGCGGTTGGCTCTATTTCCCAAAATTTCTATAGCGATCACCTGCTGGCCTGTTTCTACTATTTTTGTTTCCTGCACTTTTGCAATACACCCGTTTTTTTCAAGAATTACACCCGTTCTCCATACCAACCCTTTACCGTTTTCATATTTAATGGATTCATGCATCCGGACAATTAACCGGGTGATGATACCCTTAGGCATAAAGGGATAAAAATATCTGAAGTGTAAAGCGTCTTTTTTATCCCAATGATAATTGGGTTGAGAAAGTGAAAGCAATTGGGGAGCAATGTATTCACCTTTTTTCCAAGGTATTTTATACGCTACTTCGAAGCTGTCTTTTGACATGAGACTTAATAAGAGGTTACATTCTGGGTGAGTGTATCCTGCGCTTTCCCAGATTTCATAAACTTGTTGCTGTGTAAAATGCCCATCGCTCTCTTCAATATCTTTTCGTTTTAAAATACTATACATCCCGTCCACAGCCCATTTTGGACTAAGAATCACATAATCATCCGCTTTAAAATGTACAACTTCTCCAATTTTATGCAAATATGAGCTGAGGTCTAGTGCAAATTTTTCATCAATACCTGTTTTCTTGCAAACTTTTAAGTATTGCTGAATGGGCACATAATTTACTTTTAAGTTAGCAAGACTTGTTCGGGCGATGCCCCACTTTATGGGCAATCGCTTACCAAGGATAGGTAACTGCACAATTTTTTCTTTTATAAAATGCTGTAATGTATCAAAACGTCCGTCTGTATCAGCATCAGTAGAAAGGTTTACTGACAGAAAGGTAAAGGGTAAGTGCGGATAAAGATCCCTGTATTTTTTCTCATCAAAAGTTTTGCTTACCTGTCCTTCCTTCATTTTGATCTCATTAGCTACTACCATCAGTTCGCTGTTTTCATTGCTTTCATTTTTGCCCAATAAAGAAATGATATTAAACCAATAATCTAAATTGTCATAATCCTTACGGGCAGAAGTGAGCAATATATAAAGTGCATCAGAACTTAAAAAAAACTGGTGGGTTAAATACTGCATTTCCTGCCCGCCAAAATCCCAGATATTTAATTGAATCGGCTTAGGTTTTTTAGGGTGATTACAACTCCACTTAATAACCTGAATGCCAATCGTTGAATCTTCTTCTACAGGAATTAAATAAGTTGGGTCTGTAAGTTTCTTCATAAGAGATGTCTTGCCAGCCTCCGGCTCACCCACGATCAATATTTTGGCTTCAAATTTGAATTCAAGCTTTTCATTGAAAAATCGCAACACTGCCTCATTCCCTTTCTCCACTATTGCCAAAGGAGGGGTAGTAAGAGGGTTACCCTTTACATTTAGTTCGCCTATAGTTTTTTGCCGTTTATCTTTTATAGCTGTTTTCAATGAATTTTTTTCCCTTGTTAAAAGCGAAAGGAGTGGTGATATATCTTTGATTTGATTTTGAGAAAGATCTAACTGTTGTAAATCGGTAAGCTTCTCCAGCCCCTTTATTTCTTGAATTTTATTACCAATGAGGTATAAGACTTGTAAAGTGATAAGATTGTCCAGCCCCTTTATTTCTTGAATTTTATTATTAACGATGTATAAGACTTGTAAAGTGATAAGATTGTCCAGTCCCTTTATTTCCTGAATTTGATTCTGAGAGAGATCTAAATGTTGTAAGCCGGTAAGCTTGCCCAGCCCCTTTATTTCTTGAATTTTATTACCGACGAGGTATAACACTTGTAAAGCAATAAGATTGTCCAGCCCCTTTATTTCTTGAATTTTATTGCCAGCGAGATGTAAAAGTCGCAAGGCTATAAGCATATCAAGTCCCTTTAATTCCTGAATTTGGTTATCAACGATGTATAACACTTGTAAAGCAATAAGATTGTCCAGTCCCTTTATTTCCTGAATTTGATTTTTTGTGAGATATAATTGTTGTAAAACGAATAGGTTGTTCAGCCCTTTTATTTCCTGAATCTCATTGTCAGAAAGAAATAACTGTTGTAAGACTATAAGTTTGTCCAGCCCTTTTATTTCCTGAATTTTATTGCCAGAGAGAAATAACTGTTGTAAAGTAATAAGATTGTCCAGTCCCTTTATTTCCCGTATCTTATTGTCAGCTAAATGTAGCAGTTGTAAACCGATGAGCTTGTCCAGCCCCTTTATTTCCTGTATTTTATTGTCAGCTAGATGCAACAGCTGTAAATCGATGAGCTTGTCCAATCCTTTTATTTCTTGAATTTGATTGTGAGCCAGATGTAACTTTCGTAAAGTGGTGATATTTTCCAATCCTTTTATTTCTTGAATTTGATTGGATGCAAGATTCAAATAATGCAGATTGGTTAGATGTGATACAAAAAGCATGCTTTTAATGCCCCATTCATCACTGAATCCTCCTGCGCAAACAAGGCTAATGAGTCTAACCAATTTTTCAAGCACGGGTGGGTGGGTGTCAAATTTATTTCCAATACTCTTGTTCTGGCTTTTTTTAGTAATCCAATTTCCATTCTCATCATATTCAGACCAATAATTGCTTAAAATCAGCGTTTGAAGATGAGTACACTCTCCCAGTAATTTATGAAAATCTGTTCCTTCGGCTACTTCTTTATCGTTAAGCCCGCAATTACCCAAATCTAAATAAGGGTCTTTGGTATCAAGGCAGTGTTGTATCAGTTCAAGCGCCTGGGTGCTCATGTTAGTTGGTCATGCATGTGAATAAATATTAAAAGTAAAGTTAAGTAATTGATTCTGCTGTGTAGGTATAGTACACTACTTAAGATTTTGCGATTTCCATCGTCCTCATTGCAACCTTATCTTTGCAGCTTATGACCGAAGAAAAATCCCTCAACTTTCTTGAAGAGATAATCGAACAAGACCTGGCAAACGGCAAGTACAAATCCATCATTACCCGTTTCCCACCGGAGCCGAATGGTTATTTACATCTCGGTCATGCCAGCAGCATCTGTCTCAATTTTAGTCTTACCAAAAAATTCCCCGGTTATACCAACCTCCGGTTTGATGATACCAATCCTGTAACCGAAGAAACAGAATATGTAGAAAGCATTAAAGACGATATCCGCTGGCTGGGTTTTGAATGGAAGAACGAACACTATGCTTCTGATTATTTTGATACATTGTATGAATATGCCCTGAAGCTGATCAATAAAGGTCTTGCTTATGTGGATGACAGCAGCAGCGATGAGATGGCAGCCATGAAAGGCACACCCACAGAACCGGGAAGAAATAGTAAGTACAGGGAAAGAACGGTGGGGGAAAATCTCGACCTGTTTACACGAATGAAAGCCGGAGAGTTTCCGGACGGCAGCCGCACTCTGCGGGCAAAGATCGACATGGCCCATATCAATATGCTGATGCGTGACCCGATCCTCTACCGGATCAAACATGCACACCATCATCGCACCGGCGACAAATGGTGCATCTATCCCATGTATGATATGGCACATGGCCAAAGCGATTCCATTGAAAACATATCACACTCCATTTGTACGCTGGAGTTTGTTCCGCATCGTGAACTATACGACTGGCTGATCGAAAAACTGGAGATCTATCCATCACATCAATACGAGTTCGCAAGACGTAATATTAATTATACCGTAACGAGTAAAAGAAAGTTGTTGCAATTAGTGCAGGAAGGATTTGTGGAGGGATGGGATGACCCTAGGATGCCTACTATCGGCGGGCTGCGCCGAAGGGGATATACTCCTGATAGCATCAGGGAATTTTGCGACAGGATCGGCATTGCAAAAAGAGAGAATATCGTGGACGTAGGGTTACTGGAGTTTTGTGTGAGAGAACACCTGAATAGAATTGCATTGAGAAGAATGGTGGTTTTTGATCCCCTGAAGATCGTTATTACAAATTATGCCGGGGAGAATGAAATGTTGCACAGCGAAAATAATCCTGAAGATCCGGAAAGCGGCATAAGAGAGATCCCTTTTAGTAAGGAGTTGTATATCGAAAGAGAAGATTTTATGGAAACCCCGCCCAAAAAATATTTTCGGCTGGCTCCCGGTCAAATGGTTCGCCTGAAAAGTGCATATATTATTAAGTGTGATGACCTGGTAAAAGATGACCAGGGAAAAATAACGGAATTGCATTGTTCATATATTCCTGAAAGCAAAAGCGGGCATGATACGAGCGGCATCAATGTAAAAGGCACGCTTCATTGGGTCAGCGTTCCGCATGCTGTCAAAACCGAAGTAAGATTATACGATCGTTTATTCAGGGTAGAAGATCCTGGCAGCGAAGAAGGTGATTTTAAAGATTATATTAACCCCGGATCTTTGGAGGTTGTTGCTGATGCCTTTGCTGAGCCGGCGCTAAGAGATGCATCTATTGATGAAAAATACCAGTTTATCCGCAAAGGATATTTCTGCCTGGATAAAAATTCTGCGGATGGGAAAATGGTCTTTAACAGAACAGTGGGCTTGAAAGA
>DATHDV010000148.1:0-27443 GCA_035318845.1 Chitinophagaceae bacterium | reverse complement strand
CTTCCTGTTTACGTTGCTGGTCCATACTGCCGAAAGTGGCAAGACCGATCACTTCTCCCTTGTCATTCATCACCGGGCCACCGCTATTGCCATGAGTAATAGCTGCATCTATCTGCAACACTTCCCATCCATCTTTCATATTCTTCTTGGCGCTTACAAGTCCCCTTGTCAGCGATGCTTCAGATATTGATTCTTCAGAGATCAGCGGATGAAATGTTGCAACAGCAGGATACCCGAGTACATATACCTGGTCACCAACATTCATATCTTTATCATCACCAATCCGTATGGTAGGATATGTGTGCTTCTCATTCATCTTTAGTATGGCCACATCTTTTCCGGGAATGGGATTGCCCTGTGCTACGATCCTTGCGGGAATAACCATCGGAACAATTTTTCCTTTGGCGCCGGAAATACCAAATACCACGCTGAATTCTTTTTTGATATCACCCACTTCAAGGGTCTGCGAAAAATACCAGCTATTGGCATCAACAAGCGCCTTGCCTTCCTCTTCTGTCAATTTGCGTCCCATTGTCTTCTCCACATCTGCTGCATCCCTTTCCAGTATCTCCTGGAAAGCCTGTTCGGCAAAACTTTTCTTGGTCTCATCATCATTTTCGTCCACCACATGAGCATTTGTAATGACATAACCATCCGGGGTAATGATAAAACCGGAACCAACCATCGTAATATCAAGGTCTTTAGAAACTGTTTCAGTCCCTTTCTTCAAATATTGATCAATGGTTTTACAATAGGTCATCAGGAAAACGTTCCAGAATTCATCCTGGCTTCTTCCTTCGTCATCAAGTTTCTGCCTTATCTGCTGGGCTAATACTTTTACAGCTTCAACATCTGTCACAGGCTGATAAGCTGTTACCGTTCCTGTATATTTAGCCTGGATCATTACAGTGCCCGGCTTATTGCGTTCTGCAATTTGTCTCGGTGTCATACCGGATTCCTGTGCAAATAAAGTAACGCTGAAAAGAATGGTAAGGAGAAGGATGAATTTCTTCATAACAGTTAGTTTGAAGTTAAAGATAGATTATGATCGTTATTTAGAAAGAAAATATTCTATCGCCAGCTCATATCCTTTCAGACCCAAACCAACAATACTGCCTGCTGCTTTGCCGGACACATGAGATATCTTTCTGAATTCTTCCCGTGCATGCACATTGGAAATATGAACTTCTATAACAGGAGTCTTAATAGCTGCCACCGCATCGCCGATAGCAACAGAAGTATGCGTATAGCCGCCGGGATTGAAAATAATACCATCATGATCAAAACCCACTCTTTGCAGTTCATTGATCAGCTCTCCTTCCACATTGCTTTGAAAATAACCGATCTCGATATTGGCATATTTCACTTTCAGTGATGCAAGAAATTGTTCAAACGACATATTGCCGTAAATATCGGTTTCTCTTTTGCCGAGCAGGTTGAGGTTGGGGCCGTTGATGATGGCGATCTTCATAATAAGCTAAAGTAAAAAGTAAAAAATCAAAAAGCAAAACCGCTTCGCTAATTTTTTTTTTACTTTTTCATTTTGAATTTTTAATTAACCCAATAAACTCATCAAACAAATACCTTGAATCATGCGGGCCCGGTGTGCTTTCGGGGTGGTATTGCACAGAGAAAGCAGGTTTGCCTTTTACCCGTATACCTTCAATGGATTGATCATTGAGGTTGACATGCGTTATTTCAATATGACTCGCTTTCTTCACAGCTTCCGGGTCAACACCGAAGCCGTGGTTCTGTGTAGTGATCTCAGATTTTCCTGAAATGATATTTTTTACAGGATGATTTAACCCGCGATGCCCATGATGCATTTTAAAAGTAGGGATATCATTTGCCAGTGCCAGTAACTGGTGACCGAGGCAAATCCCAAATACCGGTTTCTCCTCTTTTAATATTTGCTTCAATGTTCCGATCGCATAATCCATCGGCGCCGGGTCGCCGGGACCATTAGAAATAAAATAACCATGCGGTTCAAACTTCTTCACTTCGGCCAGCGGGGTCTTTGCAGGAAATACTTTTACATAAGCCCCTCTTTCCACCATACAGTTCAATATATTTCTTTTCACACCATAGTCCATTACAGCAATGCGGATGGTTGATCGCTTGTCTCCTATTTCATACGATTCCTTTGTACTCACATGAGATGCGAGCTCCAGTCCATCCATATTGGGAACTTCTGTCAATTTTTTTTCAAGTATTTTGATATCGGTTGTCTCAGAAGAAATAATGCAGTTCATGGCGCCCTTGGTCCGGATATGTGCTACTAATGCCCTTGTATCCACTCCTTCAATGGAAACGATCTTATTGGCTTTTAAATAATCATTCATAGACCCGTTAGCCAGTTTTCTGGAATACTGGTCTTCCAGGTTTCTGCCGATCAATCCGTTTATTTTCACACCGTCCGATTCTACATCCGCATCCTTTACTCCATAATTACCGATATGAGCACTGTTCATGATGAGTATCTGCCCAAAATAACTGGGATCAGTAAATACTTCCTGGTATCCGGTCATCCCGGTATTGAAACAGATCTCGCCGGTGGTGGTGCCAATGGCGCCAAAAGCTTTTCCATGAACAATAGTTCCGTCGGCCAACAATAAAACAGCGGGGATAGTTTGATCAGGCATGTTTGAAATATTTTACAAATAAAATGATTCAGCAATGAATCGGGCCATTTACTTTTTCACAATAATAAAAAAAGCCCCTTCGCGGTAAACGAGGGGCTGATAATAAAAAATACTTGTCACTTTTATTTGGAAGCTTTGGTTTCTTTTTCAGTTGTTTCTTCTGTTATTTCAGCCTCTGTTTTCTTTTTAGTACCGGCACGACGGGTTTTCTTGGCAGCCGTTTTCGCTTCGCCTTTACCCTTACCATATATTTCATTGAAATCAACCAGTTCGATCATTGCTGTTTCAGCATTATCACCGGGACGGGCGCCTAATTTAATGATGCGGGTATAACCTCCCGGGCGACCAGCCACTTTTTCTGCTACCGTACTGAATAATTCAGTAATAGCTTCTTTATCCTGCAGGTAGCTGAATACTACACGGCGCTGATGCGTAGTGTTCGTTTTTCCTTTTGTAATTAATGGCTCTACATATACTCTTAAAGCTTTTGCTTTAGCGGTAGTAGTTACGATCCTTTTGTACTGGATCAGTTGGCAGGCCAGGTTGCTCAGCAACGCATCCCTGTGTGCTTTTTTTCTGCCTAGATTTTTTACTTTATCTCCGTGACGCATGACTGTTTAATTTGAAGATTTGAAAATGAGCTAATTTGAAGATTATCTCATCCAAACCCTGGTTAAAAAATTCGGCTATACCGTGTCAGGAATTATAGCCTACTGTTATCAATTTGAAGATTTGAAGATGAACCGATTTGAAAATTACAATCTTCAAATCAAAACATTTTCAAATTTTCAAATCCTAGAATTCACTTAAATCAATACCCAATTTCACCAGGTCCATTCCAAAGTGCAGACCTCTGTCGGTCAGCACCTGTTCGATCTCTGCCAGTGATTTCTGACCAAAGTTGCGGAACTTCATCAGGTCTTCCTGCTCATATTGTACCAACTCACTCAGTGAATTGATCTTGGCAGCTTTCAGGCAATTAAAGGCTCTTACAGAAAGATCGAGGTCTTCCAATGGTGTCTTCAGCACTTTACGCAATTGTAAAGTTTGTTCATCCACCATATCCTCTTTCTTCTCTTCTTTATTATCGAAGGTGATGTTTTCGTCGGTGATGATCATCAGGTGCTGGATCAGGATCCTTGAAGCCTGCTTCACGGCTTCTTCCGGGTGAATGGTCCCATCGGTAGAAACTTCCATGATCAGTTTTTCAAAGTCAGTTCTTTGCTCCACCCTGGTATTCTCAATCGTGTACTTTACATTTTTGATGGGCGTAAAGATGGAATCGATCGGGATATAACCCAGCGGCGCATCTTTTGCTTTGTTATCTTCTGCCGGTACATATCCACGACCCTTGCCTATCGTCAGTTCAATATCCATGCGGGCTGATGAATCCAATGTACAGATCAGCAGATCGGGATTCATGATCTGGAAAGAATGAGTGCCTTCGCCGATCATACCGGCAGTAAACTCAGTCCTGTTTTTGATGGACAACATGATCTTCTCATTTGTCACTTCAAAATCAACAGATTTTTTGAAACGAACCTGCTTCAGGTTCAGGAATATCTCTACTACGTCTTCGCTGATACCTTTCATCGTGGCAAATTCATGGTCCACACCTTCAATCTTCACGCCGATGATAGCATATCCTTCCAGTGAATTCAGTAACACACGACGAAGTGCATTACCTATGGTTACACCGTAACCGGGTTCCAACGGACGAAACTCGAAAAGAGCTTCGAAATCAGTTGCTTTTTGCAGAATGATCTTATCGGGTTTCTGGAAATTTAAAATGGCCATATTTTTATTTTAATGTTTAATATTAATTAAAAGTTGAAAATCAAAAGTCAAAATTAAAAATTCAAACCAGGTATTTAGAAACGTCGCTTTTGAACTTTGACTTTTTAATTTTTACTTAGAGTACAATTCCACGATCAACTGCTCCTTGATATTCTCAGGAACGCTTTCCCTTTCAGGATACGTGATGAAAGTGCCTTTCATCTCCGTTTCGCTCCAGTCAAGCCAGTTGAACTTTGGATTTTTGCCACGAACAACACTCGTAATGCTGTCTCTGCCTTTGCTTCCTTCTTTAATCGTAACTGTATCGCCTGCTTTCAACTGGAAAGAAGGAACGTTCACTACTTCACCATTTACTGCTATATGCTTATGACTTACGAGTTGACGGGCAGCGGGGCGGCTTGGCGCAATCCCCATCCGGAAAACAGTATTGTCCAGGCGGGCCTCCAGTAATTTGATCAGGTTTTCACCAGTAACACCCTTGCGGCGTGCTGCTTCTTCAAAAGTTTTGCGGAATTGTTTTTCCAGGATGCCGTACGTGTACTTCGCTTTTTGTTTTTCACGAAGCTGCAAAGCGTATTCACCTAATGTTTTACGCTTTTTCTTATCACCGTGCATTCCGGGAGGATTGCTGTTTTTATCCAGCCATTTACCATTGCCTAAAATAGGTTCACCGAAACGACGGGAAATCTTGGTCTTTGGACCAGTATACCTTGCCATAGTTTTTATTCATTTACGCTTTTTAGTAACGGTGCTTTGATCAGTAAAAGCGTTAAAAAATCAATCAGGCACCCTTTCTTAAAATGAACTGTCCTGATCCTTTCAGAACAATTATAACTATATAAACTTCCTTACTCCCCTTTAGGGGATGGGGGCATTAAACTCTTCTTTTCTTAGGAGGACGGCAACCGTTGTGCGGCAACGGAGTTACATCCTTTATCATCACTACTTCGATCCCGCTTTGTGAAATAGAACGGATCGAACTCTCACGACCGGCACCGGGACCCTTTACATATACATCCACTCTTTTCAGCCCGGCATCAAAAGCTGTTTTGGCAGCATCTGCAGCCGCCATCTGTGCAGCATAAGGTGTGTTCTTCTTAGACCCTTTGAAACCCATTTTACCGGCACTGCTCCAGGAAATAACCTGCCCGGTTTTATTGGTAAGACTGATGATAATGTTATTGAACGTAGCAGAAATGTGAGCATCTCCGTAAGAATCCACTTTCACTACTCTTTTCTTTGCGGCTGCTTTTGCGCTAACCGGCTGTTGTGCCTGTGCTTTTGCCATAATTTTTGTACCGAGGTAATCTTTTTCGTTTTTTAATAAATCTCGCCTTTCGGTGAGTGAATCAATCCTCCTGCCGGCTTGCTGGCGATCCGTGATTGATTCAGATTCTTCAAGCCTTTAAAACTATTTGAACTGAGGACAATAACTATTATCTGTTAGTTATCATCTATCATCTGCTTATTTCTTAGCCGCTTTCTTCTTACCGGCAACTGTTTTTCTCTTTCCTTTTCTTGTACGGCTGTTGGTCTTGGTGCGCTGACCACGAACCGGCAAGCCTTTACGATGACGAAGACCACGGTAGCAGGCAATATCGAGTAAACGCTTAATGCTCATCTGCACTTCAGAACGAAGCTGACCTTCTACTTTCAGTTCTTCCGTGATGACGTTACGGATAGCAGTCAGTTCTTCATCATTCCAGTCATTTACTTTCTTGTTGCGGTCAATATTATTCTTGTCAAGAATATATTTGGCAGTAGAGGGGCCTATTCCATAGATATAGGTAAGACCTATTTCGCCTCTTTTATTTTTTGGTAAGTCAACACCGGCAATACGAGCCATATTATTTTAGTTTAAATTCCAAGAAGCAAATCACAAATCTCAATTTGGTTCTTGTATTTTGATTTTTGTTTTTTTAATTATTTATCCCTGGCGTTGTTTAAAACGGGGATTCTTTTTGTTAATAACATACAGCTTGCCTTTGCGACGAACTATTTTACAATCAACGCTGCGCTTTTTAATAGATGCTCTTACTTTCATTTTTTTAAGCTTTTAGCCATCAGCCCTTAGCCTTTAGCTATTCTAAACAATTTTGAACTTTCTTCTTTGTGTTGGCTAACGGCTAACAGCTAATAGCTAACAGCTTATTTATATCTGAAATTGATTCTTCCCCTGGTCAAATCATATGGCGACAACTCTACCCCCACTTTATCACCCGGCAGAATGCGGATATAGTGCATTCTCATTTTCCCCGAGATGGTGGCCAGTATTTCATGCCCGTTTTCAAGCTTAACTCTGAACATGGCATTTGATAAGGCCTCTATGATCGTACCATCCTGTTTAATAAGGGGTTGTTTCGACATAATTTTTTCGGAACGCAAAGGTAAGTGTATCAGGTCTAAAAAAGAAAAAACCCCGGTTATTTTTAGGGGTTGTGAGGAAAAAGCTGGCCGCTTGCCTGAAAACCTGTTACTGACCTGCTTCTCAGGGCTTATCCAACGGGACTTTGGTCATATCCATATGCAAATTCTGGAGCTCATGCACTCCTAATGGAAAGGGGAAATGGCGGCGGTCTTCTCTCCACCACATCTCAATATCAGAGAAATCTCCTTTTTTAGGAGTAACCAGCCTGAAAGAGTCTTTTTTGTACTTGACAGCCCCTTCTGCTTCTTCCCTGGTGAAACCCAGTTTCATCAGTTGGCTGTCATCAAGCGGAACGGCATGCATTTCCTCCGGGCTGTACCAGAACTCCTGCACCCCATTGTCAACCAACGCCTGGTTTTCCTCATGACTGACCCTTACAATAGTCCCCTCCCGGAGAATACCTTCATCATCCACATTAATAATATCCCCTGCTTTTAAATGTCCGATTTTCAGCATAGCGTTTGTTTTAATAATCGAATATAAAAAAGATTGGGAAAATGGCGAAATAGGTTTTCCGGGAAATAATGACCGCTCATTTTTTTGATTAAATCAGTATTTTCAACAACAAAAAAACCACAAATCAATTAACTCATGAAAAAGAAATTATCGATCAGCATTGCGATCGTTCTCAGTATAGCAGTACTATCCTGTGGCAGCAAAAAAGAAACGGCTACCTCCATTGCCCAAAAATGGTGCGAGCTGAATGCCAAAGAACATAGAGCTGCAGATGGCGGCTCTGAATATGAGGCTGCAAAAGCGGCCCGTAAAAAGTTTGAAGATGAAATGGAAGCGAAATACAAAAAAGATGAAGCATTTATGAAAGAAATAGGAAAAGAAGTGGAAAAATGTGAGGATGCTTCTGAAGGAAGGTGAGTTGTATAATCATAGTTAAGTTGCCTTTTCAATATTTTAATAGAACCAGTTGATTAATATTCACAGAGTAATTTTGGGTTATTCCGGAATCTCTAGTTTTTTTTGATCAACAGCTATCGTAAAGGGAAAAGATCTTTGATGGGGGTGTTTTTCTTTTTTAAAGCATTAAAAAATCATATACTATTCATTTATTGTTTGCTGGATTTTATTTACAAACTCTCAATTTTTAATTAATTTCTTTATCCCAAACCACTCTAAAGCCTATATATAATTTTCTAGAATTGGGCAATTCTTTGTTCCGATAGGCGATATGTAATTCATTTACCGGTTTTACTTTATTAAAGAACGCACCGCCCCGTATTACTTTTTCTTTTCCTGTCAATGGCCCTGGTGGATTATTACTTTGGCTGGTTGCATAATAGGTTGAATCAAACCAATCTGAGCACCATTCAGCCACATTACCTGTCATATCATATAAACCAAAATTGTTTGGTTGTTTTGTAGCCACCTTACTTAGATTATTACCTCCATACACTGCTACTTTACTGGCATTATTGCTGCCACTATATTTAACAGCCATTCCGCCGCCCGCAGCATATTCCCACTCGGCTTCTGTAGGCAATCTCCCCTTTGCCCACCTGCAATAGGCAATGGCTTCATCCCATGTGATATTTACAATAGGGCAAGAATCAGGCAACCGATGCACCGGTTGTGCGGGTAATGCCTTACCCTGGCTGCTGCAAAAACTACGATACTGTGCCACAGTCACTTCAGTTGGGCTGATGAAAAAAGCGTTAACTGTCACTATATGCGGTGGTTGTTCTTCCCTCCTGCCACCAATATTTCCCATCGTAAATGAACCGCCCTTAATAAAGATCTGGGTTATTTTATTATTCGCATCCTGTAGATTACTAATACTACCAGGTGTCCTAATATCTTGTTTACTAATTTCGGATTTGCCCGATACTTGCTTAGTTACTGGAGTATCATTTTGCCGAGCATTTTGTCCAGACTCTGAATGGCGATCATCTCTGTAGCTATTGTTAAAAATTAATACCATGCTACCAAGAATGATTGCAATAGGAATAAGAAGCCACTTATTTTGTTTTTTCCATAACGGCAACTTTCTCTCGTTTCTCAGTTTCAGCTTTTCTTTAATAATTTCAGCTATTTCATAGGGGTTGTTTTCCCATTTCTCAGATACTACATTTTTACTTAACCCATCTACCGGAGTATTGTCAATTCGAAGTTGCAAAATATAAGGTTGCTTGCCTTTATTAAATACCTCGCTTATTTGTTTTTCAATATTTACCCAGTATTTGTCTATAAATATTTTGCTTGTGATCATGAGAACAAACATGGCTTCGGCCCCATAAGCATCCAATGATATTTTCAGTATATGCTTCCCCCAGTTTCTGGCCCGGTGTTCTGTGTACAAAAAATAGGAGATATTCTTTACTGCCAATGCAGCGGCAATTTGCTTCGCAATGGGTAAGTCTTCTTCCGCTACCGAAATAGCGATATCGTGTTTGTATTTAGGATGCCTTTTCAACCTGTATTACACTACTAATAACTTATACTGTTTGAAGTTCAATTTCCCCGGCTTGACTTTTTAATTTCATGGAGCTGGTAGTTAGTTCCGTAATTTCATATTCCTTTTTAATGCTCGAAAGTTCCATTTTTAGCAATTCTCCTGTTGCAATATACTCCCAGGTTCCTTTATCATGTTTTCCATTAGACATATAAACCAATTCATTTTGTCCCGGTTGACCATTTTTGAATATATAAAGGATTTCATCAGCACTATTAACTGTCTTCCACAGTTTATCAACAAAAGAATTTCCTTGTTTGGCCGCACTCGTTGCATATTTAGAACGCTGATCATTGTACCAATTGTCAATGATATCTTCAGTCAGGCTTACTTGCTTTTCGGCTATTTTAGTCATAAGGTCTTTATTGGCCTGTAGTTCAATATCCAATTTCTCCTGTTCAACATTCAAACGATATGTTTTCTTTTTTTCGTTAATATCCTTTACTTCTATTTTAAGGTTTTCCAATTCAGATTTCCGGGTTAATTCCTTTTTTTTTTCATTATCTGCAATTGTATCTTCAATACCATCCAATATTTCATCATATGGTCCTCTTTTTGATAATAGCTTTACTGTAACGGGTGCAGCTTCCAACAACACGAAAATTAATGTAATAAGCCAGCTGGCGAGCCATACAGTATTACCGAAGGATTTTAATTGCCCTAAAGCATTCAACCGGTCAAGAATGTCCTTGTTACCGCCTGCGTCTTTTTTGCATTTTGCTATTATTTCCGGCCGCTGGTTATTCAGGTCATCTATCTGATTCTGTATCCCTGTTATTTGATCAGTATATTCCCTTTCTGTTTTGCCAACCAGCATTGCAAGTACTTGCCGCCTGCTATTACTGCTATCGTCCAACACAGATATATCGTTTATAGTTATACCTCTTTCAGCGTTCAATTGTTTATTCTCTGCTATTTTTTGTTTAGCTATATCATTGTATTTCCATTTCCTTATTATACGTCCTTCTGGCGATCTGATCGCTGTAAGTATTCGGTTTCTCGCTATTATTGCTTGGTTTATATTAATTTGTTCCTGCCTGTTTTTATTCTCTTCTACTTTGGCCAATTTTACAGTATTTGCATCTTTAATTACCGGGTCAGTATTAAAAATATTATTCCTGGCATTGTTCATCTCTGCCTGCAAGGCCAATTTTGTCTTGTCCAATGTATCCCTACGGCTATTAAAATCTCTTTCACAATCGGCATTATACAAGTCTTCGGTTTTAGCAAGCTTTTTATTAATAGTTGCTCCGAATAATCTTGTTTCAAGTGGTTTGGAAATTGTAATACCCAAAATAAGTGCGATAACGATACGGGGTAGCGCCATAAAAAATTCCTGCCTGAATTTTCCTGTTTTCCGGATACTGGAAACGATATATCTGTCCAGGTTAAAGATCACAATGCCCCAAAATATTCCCATCAAAATTGAAATAGAGTAGTTATTGAATGTAAAATGAATGGCATATCCGCCTGAAATACTAGCCAGTATTGCCGTCAGAAGAATAGTTGCGCCAATGCCGATAAATTTTGTCTGCTCAGTAGGGCATCTTTTAAGTATGCTTTTATTTGCACCGCTGCACCATATAAAAAAGTCAGAGATCATATATCAATTTTTAAGTCGTTAATTTTGGTTTTTACCATCTCAAATATTTTTGATATTGTCCAAAAATCATCTCCCATCTCATAAAGAGGCTTGCTTTTCTGTTTAATAAATGGAGAATCAAATGAAAAGTGTTTTAAATCCAGATCTTTTATACCTGATAACCCAGTCGAGTAATTAATGTGGGGTAATTCTATTTCGGGTATATCAACGTGTAGGTTGGAGCGGAAATCCGGCATAGGCACTTTTATGCTTTCAATTTTCGGAAAAGGATAAACATCTACGTAGGTTATTTTCGAGGCTTCCCCGAATAAACCTATAGCTTTGAGTATATATTTTGTGCTATACTGAGGTTTTATTAATGTTCGACCTGTTACCGGCATGACACCGATACCATTATCAATTTCTACCGAGTTAGCGTTGGCAGTTTCCCAACAAAGATCGACTCCTTGTGAGGACAAAATAAATTGACGTTCAGGATCAAAATATTTAATATTTGGTAAAGGTGTTAGACAATTAATCCAGTCGTCTGCCGTTGGCCTTCTGGTAGGTTCAAATAAACCATCACCGAAACAAAGAATAAACAATTGCTGCAAATCATCAGATAAATCTTTAAACGGAAAGTGCCATTTCATAACATCACCGCAAAAATTAGCTTTGGCCCCAAATGGGAACAATCCAGCTTCCATTATTTTTTCAGGTAAGATGAGTTTATTATAAGGATAGTTACATACAAAATTTCCAAAAGGATGAACTCCACATAATATCTTATAAAATATAATCGCCATTATAAACAAATCCCATTCTTTTCCTTTCTGAAGGCCCCGATCGAGTGGTGGACTATACTCAGGTGTGTTCATTTTTGATTCATAAATTATTTTACCCTTATCATCAGCAATTTGACAAGAATCTAAATCAATAATGGAAATTGAATCACATGAATTCACAATAATGTTTGAAGGTTTTATATCGCCAATAACATATTTATCACTGGCATGCAATAGTTTTAAAACTGTTGCAATAGTGCTGCACAGTTTCAAACGATGCTGCATGGAACTCTTCGTCTTTCTGTCAAAATGACTCCATTCCTTGCTTAATCTTACTTCATGTCTTGGCTGAGGATAATACCCCAATTCATTTTCACACAACGATTCAAGCAATATTCCATTTGCTTTTTGCATTATATAGCCACAAAAAGAACTGTTCTCATAAACAATTTCTTCCGGCCATACCAGCGATGCGTTTTGCAACTGTTGAATAATCAATTTCGAAACATCAGCTACCATGTCTTTTATCTTAGGTTCTTTCTCAGCACGGTATTTTAAATTAAAAAGCTTGAATACTTTTGACTGGCGATTTGCAGGCTTGATTATTTCATAAATTTCTCCTTCACCTCCCAGGCCAATTGGATTCTTATCCATTATAATCTCTTCTTTGTTGTTTAAATAATATCTTGACATCACTCAATCCTATTATCGTTAAATATGGTGTTCCTTTTTACTCCCAATATCATAGTTCTGTCATCTGGTTCTGTTACAAATTGTTCCATACCTCGTTCCAAAAAAATTTTCCATAACTCATCAATATCATCCTCGCTAAGACCCGCCCCAGCAAGTGAAAGAAGGGATTTGCAGTTATGATCAAAGAAATTCTTGAATGGTTTATTTTCACGGATATACTGTTGTGTATTGCTATCATAAATACGTAGTTCAAAGCAAACGTTCTCACAGCCATCTGTTAACAATGTAAAAGCATTAATATTTTCAGAAATTACATGACTTTTGATATAATGGCGATTCGTAAAACTTTCATCAAAAACTGATGTCAGAAAAACTGTTTCATTGGCATACTCACCTTTATATGGTTCCATACAAGACTTCCATTCTCCCGATTCATTCAAGAATCCTGCCCTGCCATCACCTATATGGGTAACCAAAAGGCCGAACTGTGTCACTATTAGCACAATTACTGTTGCCGCCAGCGATTTCAAATCCATATTTTCTTTTATTGCATATTCAGAAAGGATATTATATATGCTTTCAAAAACTTTACGGGATAGTATTTCCCATCCTGAAATTGTCGGAGGGTTAATATGAAAGTTAGCAGTCTTAACTTCAGTATAGAATAACTCCATTGCATTTTCCACAATAAGCCCGGCACCCAAATGTGAAAAACATGCAGATCCCGAACCATCAGATATTACAGCGATAGAAAAACCTTCCTGCTCAAAATATTTGAATTTGTGAGCATCTTGACAAGGAATATTATCCGCAACATGATTGTACCCTGTGACTGTAGCTTTTGAAACTATCCAAACGTCATTCATATAAAAAAGTTTAGACAATTTCGCCTTCCCAACCAGTACCAACCCAATCTGGTTTATCGAGTTTTACAGATTCGCCAGGCTTTGATTTACTAATCGATTTCATGCTATTACTAAGCCACTTGAATAACTTTACAAATTCATACCCCTCTAAAGGCAAAGGAGGATAATCCGGTTGTGATATTTGTTGCATTATACTTTTATCGGCACCAACTACTCCGACAGGCATGAATACAAAATGCATTTCCCTGCCTCCTTTTTTAATTTCATCCGCCAATCCGATAATATCCTGATCTGTATCCGGTTCTCCGTCTGTTATTAAAAGAATATGCGGTCTGTAGTAATTGAGACTCTGATCCCTGTACCACTTCTTTCTTGATTCAACATAGTTAATTGCAGTGCGTACTGCATCAACCATTTTGGTACTACCCTGAACTGATAAAACCGGCATTATAAATTTGTCTACCAATGAAGGCTCCTGAACGACTTCAATTAAGCTATTAAAAGTTATTATCGCTATTTCAATCCGTTGGCGGGCCGTCGCATCTTTTTTAATCTCATCTGCCAATAGTTGTAATCCTCTATTGACCTCAACGATCGGCTTTAACATTGAATAAGAGGTATCGACTACTAAAACCAAAAGACACCTTGTACTACCATTTTCAGCGACCTCACCTCCAAAATCTGAAATAGGTACCGGTAATTCGATAATTTTGATTTCGGATTCACCATATTCCCGAAAATTTACATTCCCGGGAATAAACGTACCCGATATAGTTTTTACTCCATAATACTTATTCTTATCAAGACATTTTTTATCTTTTAAATCATCTATGATACTATTAACAAACATTGATTCCTCAACTTCGGTTTCAATTGGGACATTATTTGGCAAATTGATTTTGACTTTTAGTAATTGCATAACAATTATATTTAAGGTTTTGTAATGTCAGTAATCATAATTTCAGTTATTATAATAAATCGCTCCATACTTATATCGGGAGGTTTATACTCTATATTTATTTCATTGACAATCCTATTTATTATTTTTTCACGATTCATTACCGCCGGAAAATTGCCACAAGAAGATAAATTAGTCAGCTTGCCATTACGCTGCCGGACAATCCACTTGTAAGGTTTGCTTAATTCATAAACATAGGCTTCCAGAAACTGAGAATCTGGGTATAAATTATAGCATGATTCATATCCTTTTATAAACTGCACAGCCGGATAGACAGAACCTTTTTGAGGATGAAATTTATTTATCTGTTTTTTTAAAAAATTAAACAGCCGGTTTGCGATATCTCCCGATACCTCTTCATATCTTGATTGTTCGATACCATACATTTTACATTTGATCAAATGATTTTTAACTCTTCTTACAATTTCCTGTATGGGTTTTGTTCTTTCTCTTGTATTAATCTCAATCAGGAATTCCGTTAGTGCAAAACTTTCCCATGTTGCTGACTCTCCCGGGGCAATTTCCTCAGCCTGCATACAGTACTTGTGCGCAAGGAAATAATTTCCGTCCTTTAATTTATTATTTATATGCCACAATATTTTTTTGTACCTTGACTGTTCTTTTTGATCATCAATCGTATTAAAATCTTTCACTACAGGGTTGTAGTTTCTTTTGAAAGAAGGTTTTCCGCAGTTTGGGCAAATAATTTTTCCATATCCTTTTATATCAAGTAAAGTATTACACTTTGAACAGGGAAAGACAGTATCATCTTCATTGATATTTACACCCTGATCTTCCTGCCCCATGTTTACGGCTACAATAATTCCGCCATCACCCCTGTTCTGTATTATATTGCCGCCTGGATTTACAGTACTTACTTGTTGAGCATTGTCTCCGCCACTGAAATTAGAAGAGTTATTAGCAGAAATATTGATAATAACATCCCCTGTTTCTGAATTCTTAAAAATATCGGTGTTAATATCTATGTATTCATTTGCTATAATAATTTTAGGGTCATTGCCTCCTGAATATAAAAAAGCCAGACCATCGGTAGCCTTATTTTTTTTAGTAAGTTTTTTGCCCAAAAGCTTCTTAATTCCAGCAGCAACTAGTTCTGGCCTGGAATCCCAAACTGCATACGTCAGAGTATTAAGTTCGGGATACTCTTTTATAATAAAATCGTCCTTGAATTTTATAGGCAACATATACACCTTGTCTGTATCCGTCTGCATTCTATCTAATATTGCAGCTAACTCGATTCTTGTATATCTCTTATTTATAGCAAAGTAGTTTTCAGAAAACAATATAATTGCATAGCGGGCTTCATTTTTATAAATTTCTGTAAGCCTTTTTTCCAAATCATGACCTAGAGAAATAATTCGTTCATCAACATCATCATAATAATATGCATTTACATCTACTGCTTCAAAAGCAAGTGCCAATGACTTTGCCGCATCTTTATCCTCATCCGCAAAAGAAATCGCTACATCATACTTGTATTCAATATCCATACTCATAATGGTTTATTAATTAAGAATTTTAATTATTGTCCCCTTTTCATAATTTATACAATTCAAACCCCTTACTTCTTTTGGAGCAGCCCCTGTCCTGTTGGGCAAACGGATCCAAAACGTTGTAACTCCAATACTTCTTGCAACCGCCACTTCATAGTCAACCCAGGGCCTGTTATGTGTATCATTACCCACAAGTATCAGCACAAGGTGCACTCTTGAAATATCATTCCGGATATTCGCTTCGACAACAGAATCGCCTAATGGACGCAGGTCGTTCTCATCTACAGAAATTACTTCTGCACCGGCTTCTTCCAACCACTTTTTAACTTCTCCTTTATATGTTTTGTCATTAAAATGATAACTTATAAATACTTTTTTACTCATATTCTTAACCTTATGTTGTATTGTTTTTTAATTGATTCAATTAAATCTTTTTCTGCTTTGCCAACCTCCAATAATGATATCCCAGCGCTGTAAGTCTGCATGATTTTGATTCCATCGCCGCGAAAAACATAAACGGCGCATCAACCGGCACTACCAATCCTACACTCTGCAGTTTTTGAAGTTGCTTGAATTTTGCAACATTGTCTGCATCGGCATATGGCTCAATTACTTTATGCTCAACGTCGGGATGATTGGTGTCTTCATAAGATGGATTTAAAGGAAATAAAGCATCAGGGGTGGCAAAAAAACTGAGCAAATTTTGTATCACCCCCGCCGGCACTTGCGGTGTCACCTGACGCAATGAAATAAACTCTGATATATTGGTCTTGAATACAGGACGCTGTTCACTTGGCCCAAGTGCTTTATCAATAAAAGCATAAATACTACCCGGAGTAACATTACCATTCAGATCCGCAGCTCCTCCCTTAAGAGCTTCAATAAGCAAATTGGTAAAAACTCCATGACCGTTTACTTCTTTTGAAAGTTGATCAGAGCGGCTGGAAGCCAGAATGATTACACCCTCCCGCAAGTAAACTGACATACCGGTATCCTGATTAATTTCATCAATACCACCGGCGCGGCAACAATCAAGAATTATTATTTTATTTTTTGCAGGCGAACGGTTGACGATAGAAAGCAACTGGCTCATAGGCACGCCCATATCATTGGAAACAGAATCGGGTGTTACAATATGATATCCGAAAAAATCATTGCTTCCGTGGCCTGCAAAGTAAACAAGAGCAATGTCTGATTTCTTATTAAACAATTTAATCAGAGCTTGCCTTAACTCAGCCTTATTAACAATATTCTTTAAAAGAATGGTCCTAAAATTTTTACTCCCGTCTTCATTTTTGGCAAGTAGTTCTGCAATCTTTTCAGCGTCATTAATACAAGCCTTTAGCGGAGCTGTGGGATAATCGTTGATTCCTATGATCAGTGCATTGCGCATTGTAATCTTTTCATTGTTTACCAGTACCTAAGCAGGTTTTATGACTTACAACCTTCGCTTGAAACCAAAGATTGGGTATTTGACGGTTGGAAAAAACCCCTTTCTTCTCCGGAAAAAACCTGTTTGCCAAAAAATATTCCAGAAAATTGTAAATACAGGTTTTTTCCCCTTTATGTCTTCTATAATTTGCAGAGTCTCACAAAACATAATTTTTCATTTTAAATTTTATTTTATGCCGACTAAACCATTGCCATTAATTTTTGAACCTGTAGAAACAGTGAACAAAAGAGTAACTCTTTATCTTGAAAACAAGTATCCGCTGTTGAACACACAAATCAAAGCGAATGATGACAGCAGGGAAGAAACCCGGTGGGTATGGTATTCGAAGGAACATATTCAAACATGGTTGAGCGAAATGGAAGACCTCAACGCCGATGGTATGCGCATCTACTTTGGAGAAAAAGAAATAGAAGAAGGTGATGAGGCAAATACAAATGCGCAGAAAGCAAAAGCATCCGGTCAATTATGCCTTTTGATGATACTTACCAGGCCAGGCAGCTTTGACAACTCCCACATCAATATTATTTATGAAAATGAGTCTGACTATGTTGAAAGAAAAGCTCTGTACGATAACTCCAGGCAATTCAACTTTGGCGGCTATTGTCCTCCCATGAGTATTACTGAAGGTGATGATTATCCAAATGATTCCATATCTTAGATAAATGGCCGTCGTGATACAACATCTTTATCTTTTACCGATGTTGATTAGCGTCCTACTCAGCCTGAAAGCCTTCAGGCTGGGATGGCCGCTGGCATATAAAATATTTTCGATATTTCTATTTACTGCGCTTTTTACCGAAATATTTGGCAACCTCTGGCATTATTACCTGCATAATTTTAATGGATGGAAGTATTCTAAAAACAACGCATGGATTTATACGGCTTCTTTCATCCCGCAATATGTACTATTGATGTTTGTGTATCACCAGGCGTTAAATTCAAAAAAAATGAAACGCATCATCCTATTCGTTGCTATCGCATTTTCCTTGTTCACAATTCTTAATTTCTGTTATTGGCAAACTCTTTTTATTATCAATAATAATACACATATAGCTGCTGATTGTATAATGCTGCTACTTGTATTTGCTTATTTTGAGCAGTTAAGAAAAGCAAAAGAGCCCGTTAAATTATCTGTTCAGCCGATGGTATGGATATCGCTGGGAGTTCTTGTATTTCATTTACTCAACATTCCATTTCTGTTAAGCATCAATTACCTGATTAGAAACTTTCCTTCATTAGCCACTTCATTCCTTTATGTATATCTATTATTCATTTTCGTTTCTTATGTTCTTTATTCAAAAGCCTTCCTATGCCCAACTCCGGAGCCGAAATAATCAGCCTGACCATTGCAATTACCACCATCTTTCTATTTATTGTTGGCACTATCGCCGTACGTTATATTTTTCTTTATCAGAAAAAACGGTTCCGATACCGGCAGGAAGTTGCAGAACTCCACGAAGCATTCAATCACACGCTTCTTCAATCCAAACTGGAGATCCAGGAACAAACGCTGGACCATATTTCCAAGGAATTGCACGCCAATTTCAGTCATCTTGTTTCACTTATCAATATTAACCTCGCTGAAATATTGCCGCAAAGTTCCAGTGAAACAAAAGAAAATATCCTTGAAACAAAATCATTGGCCAAACAATTGCTGGGCGAGCTGAAAGCCCTTAGCGCCAGTCTTAATACGGACCATATCATGCATATCGGTTTTGTAAAAGCCCTGGAAAACGAACTTGTCAGGCTGGGCAAGCTGAAAAAATGCGAAATTACATTTACAAAAATGGGACAGGAATACAGATTGCCTGCTGAACATGAAATCATCCTTTTCAGGCTTTGCCAGGAAGTGCTGAATAATATTATTAAATATGCCAGGGCAAAATCTGTACTGGCTGTATTAAATTACACCCCGGAAAGTTTTGATCTTACCATTACAGATGATGGTATTGGCTTTGACACAGAAGAGGCATACAGGCTAAGTGCAGAAAAAGAAAGTACCGGCATATTAAACATTAAGAAAAGGGCCAGATTAATTAATGCGGCCATTGCAATAAAAAGCCAACAAGATAAAGGCACACAGGTAACAATTTCTGTTCCCAATAAAACCAATTAATAATAAATAATGATTACTGATAAAAAGAAAATAAAACTGGCCATCGTTGATGATCACAACCTTTTCAGGAAAGGATTGATTAAACTTATTAACCTGGGTGACAACGAGAATAAATATGTTATCCAGTTTGAAGCTGAAAATGGTGAGGACCTGAAAACAAAACTCAATAACAGGGATTTGCCTGATATTGTCCTGATGGATATTGAAATGCCCGATATGGATGGATATGAAACAGTCGACTGGTTACAAAAATATCATCCGGATATCAGTATACTTGTCATCTCCATGTTTGAATCAGAAGAAACAGTGGTGAGAATGCTACGGCTAGGCATTAAAGGTTATTTATCAAAGGACATTGAAGTGGAAGATATGCATGCAGCGCTGGAAGCAATTGCACAAAAAGGTTTTTATTATTCCGATTTTGTTTCCGGCATTATGGCCCACACTATTCAGGCAAATGCTATTGATGATTATTCCAAAAAAGGAATGCCTGATAACATGTCTGAAAATGAAAGGGAATTTCTTAAAATGGCCTGCACTGAATTAACGTACCTGCAAATAGCTGAGAAGATGAACTTAAGTCCTAAAACTATTGATGGTTATCGGGAAACATTATTTCACCGCTTCGATGTAAAAAGCCGGGTAAGCCTGGCAATGTATGCCGTAAAAAAGGGGTTTGTAAGAATTTGAAACATTTCAGCTTCTCTTCCTGTAACTGATGACCGCCCATCCATTGAAGGCAACAGCAAAACCACCCATTATCAGTAAATGGTACCTGATATCGGAAAGACCGCTTCCTTTAAGTACCACCATCCGCATTACTTCTATGAAATAAGATACAGGGTTAAAACGGGTGATCCATTGTGCCCATACCGGCATACTGTCAATGGAAGTATAAAGTCCGCCGAGCAGGATAAATATCATCATCAGGAAAAAGGAAAGTAACATGGATTGCTGCTGGTTGGCAGAATAAGTGGAAATAAGCAATCCCAAACCTAAAACAGCAAGAAGGTAGACTGCGGCAAATACATAGATGGTAAAAAAACTTCCAACGGGGATAATTCCATATGCGAACCTGGCGATCGTTAAGCCGATCGTTAAAACAAATAAGCCGATGATCCAGAAAGGAATGAGTTTGCCAAGTATGAAATGATATTTTTTTATAGGCGTAACGTTGATCTGTTCGATCGTGCCGATCTCTTTTTCCTTTACAATATTGATCGCAGTCAGGTTGGAGCCAACCATGGTCAATAAAATGACCAGTATCCCGGGCACCATAAAATATTTATAGTTCATCAGCGGGTTGAACCAGTTGGATGACGCAACCTCTATTTGCGTTTCCGAACTGAACCTTGGCAACTGCATCCATTCCATTCTTATTTCACGGTTATAATCCTGTATGATGATCCGCAGGTACGCAGCACCCAGGTTAGCTTTTACTCCATTGATGGCATTTAAAGCCATAAAAAGTTTTGCTTCATTTTCTTTTACAAGTTCTTTTTCGAAATGCCGGGGTATCTGTAAAACCAGGTCTGCCTTGTCATGCTCGATCTTTTCCAATGATCGTTCATAGGAAGAAGAATAATCCGTAAGAATAAAATAACCGGATGAAGTGACCTTATTGATAAGCTGGCGGGAGTATTCGGAATGGTCGTGGTCAACAACAGCGAGTTTGATCTTTTTGATCTCATAATCGGCAGCCCAGGGCAGGATCAATAATTGAATGACCGGCATCACAAGGATCAGCCGGATGATCGACGGATCCCTGAATATCTGGCGGAATTCTTTTCGCAATAAAAAACGTAGTGTTCTCATAAATTTAAATATGGTTCTAGCTAATGGCTAATAGCTGTTAGCTGTTAGCCATTAGCTTTTAGTTTCATGCTAATCTAATTTTAAAACGTTTAATTGCCATGGTTAAAAAGAAAAGCATCATCCCCCCGAGGATCAATGTTTCCTTCCAAATGCCGTTTAATCCCAGCCCTTTTATCATCACCGATTTTACGATGCTGTAATACCATTTGGCCGGAACGATATTGGAGACGATCCTTAAAGGCAGGGGCATATTTTCCACCGGGAACATGAACCCGCTCAACATAACAGTCGGCATGAACAATCCTATCAGTGAAATGAACATGGCGCTTTGCTGGGATTCTGCCCTTGATGATATTAATAGTCCCAGCGATAAAGACACGAGTATAAACAAGATGCTTTCAAATACCAGTAGCACTAAACTCCCGTTGATGGGAACTTCCAGCACAAATACACTTAATAGTAATATGGAAGCGATATTGATAGTTGAAAGCAATAAATAAGGAACTGCTTTTGCCAGCACAACTAATTGAGGCCGCATGGGCGAAACAAGTATCACCTCCATCGTGCCTGATTCTTTTTCTTTGACAATGGTGATAGCTGTCATCATGGTGCATACAAGCAGCAGTACCATCGCCATCACACCGGGGACAAAATTGAATGCTCCTTTCAGTTGCGGGTTATACAACATCCTCATTTCCGTATTGATCGTGTAAGGCAATTTCCTGTTACCGGTAATGCGGTCCTGGTAATCCATAATGATAGCAGTGGCATAATTGGTCAGCTGGTTGGCCGTATTCGGGTCAGACGCATCGGCGATCAATTGAACCTGTGCTTTATTAAAATGCTGGAGGTCTTCGCCAAAATGCTGGGGAAAAACCACGGCCAGTTTTATTTTCCCTTTTTTAAATTCATCCTCTACCTGCTTGTATGATGTAAGGTTTTTTTCCAGGTCAAAATAATGGCTCGCCTCCAATTGGGCTGTAAGTGAAATGGTAGAAGCATCTTTTGAATTATCCAATATGGCGATCTTTGAATTTTTTACCTCGTTGGTCAGTGCAAATCCGAAGATCATGATCTGGACAACCGGCATGCCGAGCAGGATGAACATGGTTCGTTTATCCCGCCAGATGTGGAAGAATTCTTTTTTTACAAATGAAATGAATTGTTTCATTTTTTGAGCTGTTAGCTGTTAGCCATTAGCCGTTAGCTGGTTTAAAAAATTTGGTCTGTCCTCCAAAATATGTCTAGCTAAAAGCTAACGGCTAATAGCTAAAGGCTAATCACTCCGTTTTGCTTTTCTCGCCAATTGTAAAAACACTTCATCCATAGATGAGGCATTGTAAGTTTGTTTCAGGTTAGCCGGTGTATCCAATGCGTCTATTCTCCCATCCACCATAATGCTGACCCGGCTGCAATACTCCGCTTCATCCATATAATGCGTGGTTACAAATATGGTCGTCCCTGTATCGGATGCCTGGTAGATCATTTTCCAGAATTCTCTTCTCGTGACGGGGTCCACACCACCGGTGGGCTCATCTAAAAAAACAATACCCGGTTCATGAAAAATGGATACAGCAAATGCGAGTTTTTGTTTCCAGCCCAGTGGCAATGATCGCACCAATACTTTTGCTTCTTTCTGCAAATGAAGCTGGTCAAGGATGGATGCGGTTTTTTCTTTTATGTATTTATCACTCATATGGTAAATGCCACCATAGAATTCCATGTTCTCTTTTACCGTAAGATCTTCATACAAAGAAAATTTCTGGCTCATATAGCCAATACTTTTTTTGATCTTCTCATTTTCTTTATATACATCATACCCGGCAACGGTAGCTTCTCCTGACGAAGGGAATAGCAATCCGCAAAGCATCCGCATGGCCGTGGTCTTTCCCGCACCATTGGCGCCAAGGAATCCAAAGATCTCCCCTTTGTTTACATCAAAGCTGATATGATCAACGGCCGTGAAGTCGCCAAAGCGTTTGGTTAGTTTATTGGCGGTTATGACTATATTGTTTATCATATATCAGCTGTTAGCCGTTAGCTATTAGCCTTTAGCTTTTCATTAATGCAATAAAACAATCTTCGATATCGGGTTTTGCCTCCTGTAACACGGCTTTCTCATTACCCCGGTCTTTAATAAACTGCTGAAGCAAGGGCTCCCCTGATCTATCTTTCATCACCACATGATGATATTCACCAAAGGGATAAACATTGTCAACAAAATCCTGTTTCTCCAATTCGTTTAACAAATGAAGCATCCTTGTTGATTTAACTGCTACAAGTGGTTTGGAAAAACTGTTCACGATTCCCCCTGGTGTGTTGATAGAAAGAAATTTTCCATTTTGGACCAGGGCAACCCTGTCACATAAACCGGCTTCATCCATATAGGGTGTGGAAACAAGGATCGTGATCCCTTCTTTTCTTAATCCTTTCAGCATCTCCCAGAATTCTTTCCGGCTCACTGCATCAACACCGGTTGTAGGTTCATCGAGAAATAAAATAGAAGGACGATGGATCAATGCACAGCACAAAGCCAGTTTTTGTTTCATGCCACCGGAAAGTTTACCGGCCTTTCTTTTTTTGAAAGGTTCGATCTGTACATAAATATCTTTTATAAGACCATAGTTCTCCTCAATACTTGTATTGAAGATCGTTGCAAAGAAATTCAGGTTTTCTTCAACTGAAAGATCCTGGTATAATGAAAACCTGCCGGGCATATAGCCCACCCTTTTACGGATGGCTTTATAATCCTTAACGATATCAAACCCATCAACAGATGCTTTACCGCTGTCTGCCAGCAATAGTGTTGTAAGAATTCTGAACAAAGATGTTTTGCCGGCACCATCCGGACCGATAATTCCAAATAATTCCCCTTGCTCCACATTAAATGAAATATCATTCAAGGCAGTTACTTCTTTTTTCTTGCCGTAGGTTTTGATAATGTTATTTACTTCGATGGAATTCATACCGGGCCTTTAGCTTTTAGCCATTAGCTGTTAGCTAACAGCTCTTTTATAAATGATTGAATCGTTTTTATTTTTTCTTCCCACATTATCTCGATTATCCAAACTTCCCCGCATCAAATTGTTTCGTTAATTGAAAAAGGTTCTTGCCTATTGGCTAAAAGCTAATGGCTAACGGCTAATAGCTATTGGCTCAATTTCATTTCTCCGTACATCCCGATCTTCAGAAACCCATCGTTCTTCACTTTCACTTTGATCGCATACACCAGATTGGCTCTCTCCTCTTTTGTCTGGATGGTCTTTGGTGTAAATTCTGCTTTATCAGAGATCCAGGTAATGATACCGCTATACTCCTTGTATTTTTTAGCTCCATCATCGATCATCACTTTGACAGGCTGGCCTAATTTTATTTTTGGAAGCTGCTCCCCGGTAATATATGCCCTGAGATATAATTCTGACAGATCAGCAATTTTATACAATGCTTTCCCGGCGGTTACCATTTCACCTGCTTCAGCATATTTTGTAATGACAGTACCGGCAATGGGATTCAGCACGCCTGTTTTTTGCAAAAGATCATTCAACTGGGCGATCTTTTTCTGCAGGGGTTTTGTATTACTTAAAATAGCCCGGTTCTGGGTGGCAATATTATTTTGCTGTACATTGATCTGCTGCCGGGTAACATTCATTTGTCTTTTCACAACATCTATTTGTGCATTGATATCATCCAGTTGCTTCCCGGTTGCTGCATCCAGTTTCAATAAATTCTCAATTCGTGTTTTTTCATGAAGCAGGTTATCCAATTGTGATTGTTGCACAGCAAATTGTTTTTCCAGCAGGCTTATTTGCGGTTCTGCATTCATGGTTTGCTGACCCAGTGATTCAATGCTAGCCTCCACTTCCTCTTTCTGCAGGCTCAGAACAGACGGATCGATATACCCGACAACACTGTCTTTGGACAGCACAGATCCTTCTTCGATATTTAATGACAATATCATGCCGGTCGACATCGTTGATACCACCACCTCATCGGCTTCAAATGTACCGGAGGCATCATACCCGTTTCCATTGTTGTTACAAGAAATCGCCGCTAATGACATTACGGGGATCAACAGTTTAAATATTCGTTTCATAATGATTCTGTATTCCTCCCCTTTAGGGGTTGGGGGTTTGTTTTCCTGAAATTGTTTGATAATTAATTTGTGCCTGCAACAACAGCAGCTGGTGGGTGATCAACGATTGCCTGGCCTGGTCTTCTGCATTTACTTCTTTCAGGTAATCATTGGCGGTGATCACTCCATTTTCCAATTGTGCTTTGGCAGCATCCGTTACCGTTTTGCGGAGAGCAATGATCTCATTATCGGATGCAACGAGTTGTTTGAGCTTATCGATCTCCGCCTCCTGCTGCTTCAGTTGTGTATTTGTATTCAATAAAAAGGTCTCTTTCTGCACTTCAACCATTTTTTTATTCACTTCCACCTGTTCTTTCTCTTTCTTCTTTGTATATAAACCACCCAGCGACCAGTTAAAACGGACGCCGCCGATATAATAAAAATCAAAGCCGCTCTTTAATAAATTCAGGCCGGGCCTGGCGTATCCACCCTGTGCAAACAAGCTTGCTTTAGGCAAGTTCTTTGCAGTGATAAGCTTGTTTTGTTGCCCGATCATTTTTTCCTGAACGCTGTAGAGTTTAAGTTCAGGTCTTACGATCTCTGTTGCCATGGCTGCTTCTGCAAATACAGGTTTTTCCAACCGGACATTTTCATTTAATGGTATGCCGGTAAATAAAGCCAACACATCCACTAAACCCTTTCTGGATGCTTTCACTTCGATAGATCGTTGTTCCGTTCTCAGTTGCTCAGCTTTCAGCATATTCAGGTTCGATTTAAAAGCCACACCGTTCTGCACCTGTGCATCCACCCTTTTTATTCCTGTTTGTATATCGGCTTTCACCAGTTCAACCTGCTTTAATTGCTCATCGAGATAGAGAATACTTAAATAGACCTGGTTGATCCTTTCCCTGAGTTTGTATAATTCCACTTCCACTTTCTGGTCTTCCACAGAAGCATTTAACCGCTGCAATGTTTTTTGTTCTTTCGTCGCTCCTCCATCATAGATCAGTTGGGATACATCCGCCACAAACTTATACTGGTCTTTTGCCGGTGCATCAAAAGAAAAACCCGGAATGGGAGATGTGATCTTTGTTACATCCGATTGATAAGTTGCCTGGGCCATAAAACCGAATTGTGGCAGAAAGCCTTTCTGCAGGTTATCAATACTGATAGCTTCGGTTTGTTTAATGAGGTCTTTTTGTTTAACGGCCGGGTAATTCTGTTGCGCCAGGTCGTAGGCCTTCTGTAAGCTAAGAGATCCCTGTGCTGTGCAATTAATAATTAGTAATGAAGAATTAATAATTAATATCAGTAACCTTTTCATCGTTGATAATTATTTCTTTATTGAATCAATAATAAACACGGGTATCTCTTTTTTCCGCTGTTCCATGATCTCTTTAAACTGTGTGTCATTCAACCGCAGGTTTCTTGTCAGCATCGGCTTGGCTACAAAAGGAAAAATGGTCATGGATAAAAGATTCATGAGTAAATGAACCGGGTGAATTCTTTTGATCGTTCCTTTCTTTATTTCCTTTTCGATCTGCTCCAGGAATTTTCCAGGCTTGGGAAGATTTTCTTTGCCCCAGATCTTATACATGAACTGGTCGGGGTCCCGGTTGATCTCATTCATCACAAACCAGGGCAGGAAAGGGTTCTCCTGCATCTCGTCAATATATTCGCTCACGAAATTTTCGATCTTTTCAAACAGCGGGGCATCCGAATTGAATATGCCATTTATTTTTGGAAAGAATTTTTGCGCCTCTTCCAGGAAAACAACTTCAAACAACTTGTCCTTATCCCTGAAATAATAATGCAACAATGCTTTATTGATACCCGCTTCGTCGGCAATATCCTGCATCCGGGCGCCGGTCATGCCCCTGGTCATAAAGACCTTCCGGGCAGCGACCCGTATTTTTTCTTCGGCTCCTCTATCTTTCTTTTTAACCATATAGTTTAACCAAATGGTTAACAAAGATAAGAGCCCCTGATTCCCCGGCAAATTAATTTTTGGTAAAGCCGGGATAGGTATGAACCTGCCCTGGTAGTAACATGGGCTGTATATAGTTGTGACATACTCCAGGTACGGAGTATACATGTACTATGTACGGAGTAACCCCGGGTCTGACGGGTGACCACCCTGGCCCAACTGCGACGTTCGGTAATGTCCGGTTTCAATATTTCTCGCAGCGTTCGGTGCGAAGCAGCGGCGTCCAGATAGCTATCGGGATTGCGTTCCGTTGCCTCTTTGCGGGCTCTGC
>DATHDV010000147.1:0-10528 GCA_035318845.1 Chitinophagaceae bacterium | reverse complement strand
CTGCGAAGCAGCGGCGTCCCGATAGCTATCGGGATTGCGTTCTTTGCCTCTTTGCGGGCTCTGCGTGAAATCAAAACCGGACACTACTCATATTTGAGCCTTAGTGACCTTTGGGTTCGTTGTGTACTTTGTGTTCCTGATTTTTTAGTAGCACAAAGTACACAAAGCGGACACGAAGAACACAACGTTATAGTTATATGAATAACTTATCTAATTATTATCTTTTCCTCCGAATATTTTTTTCAGAAAGCCTTTCTTCTTTGCTGAATCTTTAACCAGCGAACCGATCGGGCGCATCTTATCATCTTCTTTTTTTACCGGCATTTTACTGGTCGTATCTTTTTTGGCAGGGGTATTTTCATCTTTCGGAAGAGGTTTTGATTCAGGCCCGATCGAATCATTGTTCCTATAGTCATTATTATAATCCTGCTCATTGCCCACGCCCTGGTCATCGCCTTGCCCCGCGGGATCAGGATCTGAATCACTGATCAATATATCGGCGCTGTTTATCTCATTTTCCATTTCAGCGGGTTTTACAAATTTTGCATCCCGCTCAATACCCAATCGTTTATCGGCTAAAACTTTTTGGAAAAAATATTCACAGATCGGGCGGGCCATCCTTGAACCATCTCCTTCATTACGGATAAAACGATCATCAAAACCTACCCAGGAGCCGGCCAGCAATTGCGGTGTGTAACCAAAGAACCAGGCATCGGCATTGTCATCGGTGGTTCCTGTTTTTCCTCCCATTTCAGCAGCACCGACACGGATACGCATGCCTCTTGCAGTTCCTTTGTCCACCGGGCCCTGCATCATACGGGCCATCGTGTAAGCGGTTACTTCACTTACGGCTTCTTTGCGATTCACACTGTAATCAAATCTTTTTATCACATTACCATTGCGGTCTTCGATGCGGCTGATGCAATAGGGTTTGGTAGAAAAACCACGGCCTGCAAAAATGCTGTAACCCCAGATCATTTCATACATCGAAAGATCACAGGTGCCCAATGCAATGGAAGGGTAGGGTTTTACTTTGGTCGGTATGTTTATCCGGCTTAAAAAATCGGCAAATTGTTTTGGTCCTACCTGTTTCATGATGTAGGCAGCAACACAGTTTTTGGAATACGCTAATCCATTAGCCATCGACATGCTTCCGCCTCCGCCTCTCCGGCCTGCAGGCACCCACCCGCTGCCCGGGAAGAACTGCGGTATATTTTCACATTCTGTTTCAGGAGTAAATCCTCTTTCTTCCATGGCTTGTGTGTAAAGAAATGGTTTGATCGCAGATCCAACCTGTCGTTGGGTCCTCATATTTACATGGTCGTATTTATAAGTTTTAAAATTGATACCGCCAACCCATGCTCTTACTTCACCTGTTACCGGGTCCATGGCCATAAATGACGCCTGTTCCATTTGACGATGATATTTAATGGAATCATAGGGTGTCATCAGTGTATCTTTTTCCCGCTTCATATTCCATGCAAAAACTTTCATGGGGACTTTTACATAGAAACTGGCTTTGATCTCTTTATCACTTAAACCATCTTCTGCCAGGTTTTTCCAGCGGTCCGATTCTTTCATCGCATTTTCCAGTACTTTCTCATGGTCTTTCCATACCGTTCCATTTTTTATTACAGATCTTGCATTTACATTTCGTTGCATGAAGATCATCTGTTGTGCCAATCCTTCTTCGGCATATTCCTGCATGATCGGGTTGATGGTGGTGTAAATCCTTAACCCGTCATCATAAATATTGTAAGAGCCGCCATTCGGTTTTTTAACGTCTTTCAGCGCTTCTTTAATTTCTGATTTTAATATTTCCCTGAAATAAGGAGCATAGCCCGTGTTTTCATCCAGCTTTTTATAGCGGGTCATATCTATTGGCTGGGCTTTCAGTTTTGTGGCTTGTGCAGAAGTTATTTTTCCATTAACTGCCATTTGATTCAATACCACATTCCGCCGGTCGAATGCTGCTTTATAATTCCTGGTCGGGTTATAGATCGTATTTCCTTTCAGCATCCCGATCAGTACAGCGGCTTCTTCAACTTTTAATACATCGGGTTCTTTTTGGAAAAAAGTTCTTGCGGCATTGCGGATACCATAAATATTATTGCCAAAAGGCACAGCGTTCAGATAAAGTGTTATTATTTCTTCTTTGGTAAAATTCTTTTCCAGTTTGATGGAGATGATCCATTCTTTCAGTTTCTCGATCACCCGCCAGGCTTTATTCCTGCTTCCCTGGTCAAGCAATGCTTTTGCCAACTGCTGTGTAATGGTGCTTCCCCCGCCTGATGTGCCGCCTGTGACCACGGCACGCATGGTTGATTTGAAATCTATCCCACTGTGGTTGTAAAATCGTTCATCCTCGGTGGCTATCAGCGCATCAATGACATGTTTGGAAATATCGCTGTATTTCACATTGCTGCGGTTTCCTCTTTCAGTGTAATATTTACCCATCAATGTTCCATCAACAGCAAGTACTTCAGAAGCCTGCAGGATGGAAGGGTTTTCCAGTTCAGTCAATGAAGGCATTTTGCCAAATACGCCAAAATTGGCCATGGCCACTAATAATATCAATGCAATAAAACCCCCGATAAAGATCTTCCAGAAAATACGAACAGCTTTTTTCATACGATATCTGTGGTTTTGGGTTGAGGAGTCACTACCTGTGAAAGAATTGAAACCGAAATTAAGAAAAACCCGTTGCTGTGCGGGTAGCCGGGTATTTAATTTTTTGTCAAATAAGGCCAGAACGAGGTAAATAACCCGGTAAAGCGGAGTTTAGAATTTCCCCGGGAAATACTGGTTCAGGAAAGCACGGTAATTATCTACGTCTTTATTCGTTTTCAAAAGGTCATAGTTACTGTCGGACAGGATAATAAAATTGTATTTGCCTCCTTTAAGCCAGGGGATAATTTCGGATGCTGTTCTTGGACGGGTTTGATCAATATAGCTTACTGCATCTGCTGCATCTTTGAAAGGACTGATGATTAATAAGCGATTTTCTGCATCCAGCTCAGCTAAGCTTGCAGACATTTGTTTATTATAATAAGTTTCCCGGTTATAACGGGCAAACGCATTTTTAGCTTCATTTACAAATACAGGATCCACCTTATTCAGCACCAATACTACATAATGCGGAACAGTGGCCGTAAATGTATAGGGAGAAACAGTTTTTGAAACCTGTTTACCTGCTGTCGTATCTTTTGGCGGGTTATTATTGGCGGCGATCGGTTGTGTTATTGTTTTAGTGGAATCTTTTAATACAGGGTTATTATTCGTTACATAATATGTTACCGGTTTACCGGTGCCGGTATCACCAACATTCCGGGTCACTACCAGGTTTCGGAGTTCTGTTTCAATTTGATCTCTTCTGCTCAATACATCCAGCAGTGCAGTAGCCCTGGCGGCCATGGGCGTATTGGGAAACTGGTTGATCAATATATTCAGCACACCCTTTGCTACGCTGTCATTTCTTTGTTTAATGTAATAGACAGCTTCAATATAAAGTAACTGGGGTGTCCAGTAATTTTTTCCATACTTACTATCTGCTGATTTTTTTTCGGCTACCGCCTGTTCAAAACTTCCTTCGATAAAAAGGTCGTAGATCTTTTCATAGGCTTTTGTTGCCTCAGGGTTGGCGGATGTTGAGTTGGGATTTTTTCCGGTGGTAACGATCGTGGTAAAATTGCTGCCTTTATATTGTTCACTCATCAGTTGTTTAATAGCTGCAGCTTTGGCTGTTTCACCGTTTTTGTTATAACAATAATACAGGTTGAAAAGAACCTCATCCATCGGTTCAAATTTGGGAAAACGGATACGCAATTGTTCAAATGTCTGTGTGCCTGCGCTGCAATCTTCTATTTCCTGGACATAGATCTTTCCCAATGCAAACATCGCAGCCTGCAGTGAATCATTTGATCTTTTCAACTGGTCGGGAGCAATGGGCAGGTTTGCATACATACGTTCAAAAGATAATTCCGGTGTTGATCCCTGTATTCCTTGTTGTATGTTATTAATATTGCCCTGCTGGTTTGGATTATTTTGTGCGTTCTGCATGCCGATGATCACAGCGCTGCGACGCCAGTTATCTGCATTTGGACGGTTGCCCCATTTGCTTTTAAACTCAGCTTGTCCACGGGTTCGGTAAGCAGCATTATAGAAATACCATTCGCCTTTTGGTTCAACAGTAGGAAAAAGGAACGGGGTCTGTGGTGTCGCAAATGGAGAACTGCCTGGCTGGGATGCTTCATCTTTCAGGCCCTGTAACCTGCGAAGTTGCTTCACTAATTTTTTTACAAAATCTTTTCTTTCATCTTCGGGCATGGCGGCAATGCGTTGAAGGCTGTCCTGCCGTTCAATGGTCTCCATGTTGCTGGCGAGGGTGCCCAGCATTTTTTTTCTTGCCTGCAGTTCCGACGGATTTTTCAATGCAGGATCATCGAGTCTCATGCTGTCATAAAAATTATAAGCCTGGCGGTATTGTTTTTCCTGGTAGGCTAATTCTGCCAGTTGTAAAAAAGCTTTGTTTCGCTGTGAAGGATTGTTGCTGGTATATTTGGTGCTTTTCAGCATTAGCTTCATTGCATCATCGGTATTTTTTCCTTCCAGTTGCATTTGCCCGGCCATATAATAAATAATATCACGATAATCCTGGTACTTATCCCTTTTGGCCATCTTCAATAATTCTGCAACATTTTTTTCAATGGCTTTTTCACCTCCGTCTTTGTTTACACGGATCGCATAAAGCCGTGCATAAATGTCCATAATGGGATCGGTGGTATGTGTGCTGACCTTTGTGTAAAATTTTTCTGATTCTTTATAATTACCGGATAATTCATATAACTGTGCAAGCAGGTATTCCCAACGGGCTTTTTCCTGGTGGTTTGTGGCATTATTAAGTGCTTTGGCCAGGTGTGCGGCGGCGCTGTCCCACATGTTTTGTTTGTAAAACCAGAATGCCTGTACCTCATCCAGGTCATTTTGTAATCGTTTGGGAAAGACAGGATCATTTTTTAATGTCACAATAAGACTGGCTGCTTCTGCAAACTGGTCCTGGGCCAGGAAATTCCTGATCTGCCAGATAAATGCATCATTGCGGCTGGGTGGTTCAGTAAATATTTTCCGGGGCAGGCTGTTTTTTTCTTTGGTAGAAATACTGAAAGCAGTGTTCCCATCCCGGCTGCTGCCGATCGCTTTGTAATATCCATCCTTTTCTTTGGGGGCGAAAGCATAATTGATGAACTGGAACATCAGGTAAGCCGAATCAAATTTTTTTTCCAGGTAATAAGCCGTGCCCCACAACATGTACATGTTATCTACCCAATCACTTCGCAGGTCATGCAGGGCGATCGCCGTTGAGGATTTATAAGTAACAGAATCAAGCTGAATGGAATCCTGTGCAGTTACATCCAGTGAATAGTTGTAAAAAGGCAGCAGCAGGGAATAATCGTCCTGGAAAGAAGTTTTGGCTCTTTCCAGCACTTCATTCAGTTTGTTATTTGCATTGAAGAAAAAATTATAATGCGTGATCGTATTCTGGATAACACGACGGGGCAGCGTAAATTTCTTTTCTTCTGATTTTTCAGACCTTAAAACGCGGTCATCATATTCCTTTGGTTTTTTTAAATTAAAAGTGATCCCCAACTGGCTGAAGGCAGGGACAGTAACCTGGCAAAGGATAAGGAAGAAAACCGCAGTAATCGTATATCGTATGGGTCGCATTTTCCGTCGCAATCTAAAGTCTTATTAACTGAAATTCAAATAATTTAGTATAAAGATAACCCATTTTTTTCAGCTTAATTTGAGAGGAACAAACTGGCAAAAGTAAGCTCCATTACTTACCTTTAATTCCTTAAATATCACATATGCTTAAATTAGACGCCGGCACCACGCTCAAAAGGCTGCGCAACCGGTACAGGCTGGTGGTGATGAATGATGACACTTACGAGGAAGTGGTCACCTTTAAGTTGTCCAGATTGAGTGTTTACATCATGTTGAGCACAATTTTTGTGCTATTGGTGGGATTGACCGTGGCCCTCATCGTTTTCACACCTTTGAAGTATTATATTCCCGGTGCCAATACAGATTATAAGTCAGCCATGGAATTACGGCAATTGAAATACCAGGTGGATGAGGCTAATAAACAGATCAGGCTTCTTCAGCAATTTGATGCCGGGCTTCGAAACGGACCTCTGAAAGGCAATAATACAGTAATGCTTGATACTACAAAACTGGTTGTGCCTAAAGAAGAAACCAGTAATGATTAATTTTAATACCTATGTTTAACAACAAAAACAAAACCGACATGCAACAACCTACAAGTGGCAACGGTACCACGTTAATCAGCGCCGGCACCAAGCTGAAAGGTGACATAAGCAGCAGCAGCGATCTGCGGATCGATGGCACTGTTTTAGGAAATATACACAGTACCGCTAAAATTGTAATTGGCAGCAGTGGTATTGTGGAAGGAGATATATCCGGCAACCAGGCCGATATTGTTGGTAAAGTTTCAGGTAATATCCATACCAAGGAATTATTACAATTGAGAGGCGAATGTGTTGTAACAGGAAATTTATTTGCCGGTAAACTCCAGGTGGAGCCTTCTGCCACTTTTAACGGGCAATGCCATATGGGCGCCAACATTGTGGAGATGAATAAAGATGAACAGCAATCGGTCGTCAAATAAAAGTAACCGTGACCTGGTACGCTATGCCAGCCTCGGCACACAATTACTCGTGGCAATTGGCCTTGCAGTATTTGCAGGACTGAAAGCAGATAAATGGCTTCACACATCACCATTGTTTGTCTGTGCCTTACCTTTGATCATCCTTTTTGGAATTTTTTACAAGCTGATGAAGGAAACATCCCGTAAAGACCCTTCGGACAAAACCACCCAATGATGAAAAGCAGAAAGCCCTGGATCCCTTTTATTTTACTATTTATTATCCTGAATTGTTTTTTTATCGCTGGTAAAAACTTCCTGACCAGGAAAGGGATTGACCAGGAAGTGCTGATCGTTGGCAACCTCGTATTGTTTTTGGCCACCTTGTTGTCATTCCTTGTTTATTTCCGGTCATTGGATGCAAAAAGCCCTTCAGCCTCCGTGAGAGGAATGTATGGAAGCTTTATGATCAAATTCTTTGTCTGCCTGATCGCCGCTTTTGCATATATCATGATCGCAAAAAAGAATGTAAATAAACCTGCGCTGATCGTTTGCCTGGGTTTGTATATTATCTATACCGTTGTTGAAGTATCTGTCCTGCAGAAACTGCTGAAGCAAAAAAAGAGTATTGGATCAGCCGGGAGCAACCGGGTTTAAAAAATCACGCAGAGTGCGCAGAGAACAGAGAACGCGGAGAATATTTTCTTAAACCCTCTGCGAACTCAGCGGCCTCAGCGTGAAATTGACTCGCAACCAAAAAAAGAATGCCTAAGAAAGAAGTCCCCATTGATCATCTTCAGAATTATTTGCCGCCCGGCACTGCGGATGCGGTAGTTAATTACCTGCATCAATATAAAGTTCATTTAACGATCAGCAAACACCGGCAAAGCATCCTCGGTGATTACCGTCATCGTACCCATCATAGCAACCATCGCATCAGTGTAAACGGGAGTTTGAACCCGTTTTCATTCCTGATCACTTTGTTGCATGAGTTGGCGCACCTGCTCACTTTTGAACAACATGCCAACCGTGTGCAGGCGCATGGCAAAGAATGGAAAATGATTTACGGTCAGTTGCTCCGGCAATTTTTGGAGCATAAAATTTTCCCCGCTGATATAGAAAGAGAATTATTGCGATCGTTGAAAGATCCTGCAGCCAGCAGTTGCGCCGAAGATGGGTTATTGCGGGTATTGAGGAATTATGATGCAAAGAATAGTAACCATCGTTTGGTAGAAGAAATTTCTTTTAATGCAATGTTCCGTTTACCTGATGGCAGAATTTTTCAGAAAGGGGAGAAGCTGAGGAAACGATTCAAATGCAAAGAGGTTGCAACCGGGAAATTATATTTGTTCAGCCCGGTTTATGAAGTGTTGGAGGTTTGATGTTGGAAGTTGGATGTTAGAAGTTGTTGACAGAGTTCTTAACCCCGAACATCCAACTTCCAACCTCAAACTTTTTTCAGCATCCATAAAGAACAACCTGTATGCCCGCTATTACCCATCGGGCCTTTCAGGTATTCAAATCCAAATTTGGCATAGACCTTCAAAGCTTGTTTTAACTCCGGCATACTTTCCAGGTAAACCTGTTTATAGCCGTTCTCTTTTGCAGCAGCCAGGCATTTTTCGATCAATGTTCTTCCCAGACCTGCACCTCTTGCATGGGGAAGCAAATACATTTTTACCAATTCACAGGTATCAGCGGGTAAACCATCGGTGGGATAAATGCCGCCGCCGCCAATGATCTCATCATTCATTTCTGCAACAAAATACACAGATCCTTTTTTTTGAAACATTTCAAATAATGTATCGGTAGTAGGATCATAATAAACCGTGTTGGGATGGTTGGCGCCGAATTCTGCCAGGGTATCTTTTACAATTTTTGCGAGATAAGGATTATCCGAAGCCCGGATATCCCTGATAACAATATTATTCATGCTGTAAAAATAATTAGTTGCCGGGTCAAAAAATGTATCAGAAATGATAGAAGGTGCAGGTGCAGAGGCATCGGGACGCTAAGCTTCAGGCCGCTTATAGCGTCCCGATACCAAGCGACCTGAAGCATAAAAGAAAAAGGTTGCCTTTTTACAGGCAACCTTTTTAAAGGCCGGTGAAGGAATTGAACCGTTCAACCTAATATGCAGCGTGCAATTACCGGCACAATCATGTAAAAGAATATTTTACAGCCCGTTTATTTAACCGGCTGATATAATCATTTCTTCGTTGAGTAATATAATTTATCCTGTCCATGAATTTTGTTTCTGTTGACATCCAGTCCTGTCGTTTACGCAGTTGTTCAGGTCTTTTCACTTTGGCATTAAAGGTCATCCATTTTTGATCTGCAGGAATAGTATTGTTCAATGCTACTAATTGCAACATCAGCTCATGCAGCCGAAAGTTTTTGGAATTTGCTTTTTCATATTCTTCTCTAAAAGCTATCGATAAGGTGTCAATAGCGATTATAAGCGATGTATCATTGATTTCTTTTCCCAACTCCTGCAGCGTGAGGATTTCAATAATATTGCCCGATTGCTCTCTGCTCAGCTTTGGAGAATTCCCGGCATTGGGATTCCAGGCGGCCCGGCTAATTTCCTGCATGTGACCAGGCTTTATCTCATCATAATAAGTATAAACTAATGCAGTAGGAAAGTGTATTACCCGGGTCTTGTTATTCATCACCAGCGACTCATGACTCCATTTCTTTCTTGGATGTTTCTTAGAAATATTTTTTGATGTCTTTCCTTTTGTAGTATCCGGACCGGTAGTTCCTGTATGGGAAGATCTTTTATTGCCACAGGCTTCAACGACCGGCATAAGAAGAGAGCCGATGGTAACAAGTTTCACCGTATTGCCAACAAATTCCCGGCGGTTGATCGTTTGACTATGTTTCTTCCCATGCATGATAAGGAATTCAGTGATTCTAAGATATGGCAAGGATACAAAACTGCAAAAATAAAAAACCCCGTTCCGCAGGCAGCGAAACGGGGATAAACCATCAATATGAAACCAGGGCTGCGGCAACCAGTGCAGCCAGGAACTTTAATCCAGTTGCAATACTTTGTCTTTGGGATATTTTACTTCGTATTTAAAATTCACTTTGTTTTCCTTCTTTACATCAACGGTCATTTGCCAGGTTATTCGTTGCGTATCATCATCTAATTTGGCGCCATCGTATTTCCGGTCCTGTACTTCTATTTCTTTTTGCGTGGAAACCGGGAACTGGTCTTCCACAATGATGCTGACGGGCTGCTGTTTATTATTCCGTACCACTATTTCATATTGCCTTGTATCAGTTTTATTACTGCCAATAAATCTTTTTGAACTGAAATCTTTCAGCAATGTTCTTTTTACCACCACGCCTTTGTCTTTGCCCAATGAAAGATTTAATGTATCGCCTGCATTGGTTACATCCAGGAATGATTTACCGAGAAATGTTCCTTCAAAGAAAAGGTTGGCATCGCCGGGTAACAGATTCAACTCCTGCCAATCAACGATCTTAGCGGTGAGAAAGGCGTCGGATTCTAATTTTGGAGCAGCATAGTATTCATATTGTGCTTTCACTTCATAACCATCAATGTCGGCCATATAAGTTTTGCCATCATTTAAAATTGTATATGGCTCTTTGATCTCGTAAACAGTTGTGGTGGGCTGGTAAGAAATGGTGGTAATTATATTCTTGTCCCTGTCTGCAGATTTTGGCTTAGAAACAGAATAACCCAACTCGCTTTCTTGTCTGCCTATTCCCAATGCAGTTACCACTACTTCTGATCCGGTGATAACGGATCTATTAACTGCTATATTAATTGAACCTCCATATCCAACTGTAGCTTCTGTTGGCTCAAGACCAGCGCCGGATACAATAATAACA
>DATHDV010000146.1:0-46716 GCA_035318845.1 Chitinophagaceae bacterium | reverse complement strand
CAACATTTATTCCATCGGGGTTATTGGGTTTACCGGCAACAGGAATATCAGGTTTTGTGTCCGGCAAATTCATCATATCTTTTTTCAACCTTGCCAGGAATGCGGGAGTATAATTTCCCGCTACACCGATGGAAAGATTATTCCGCGTAAAGAATTTCTTATACTGGTCTTTCACATCTTCCAGGGTGATCGCATCCACGCCTGCCTTATCCCCCTGCACCATATGCTGGTAATTGGTGCCGCGGAATAAAAGATCCTCCAAAGCGAGTTTGCTGTAATCTTCATCGGAAGAAGCACGGATGACCTGGTCCACATAATTCTCCTGGTTGGAACGTACTTTTTTGAAATCCTCATCCGCAAAAGCAGGTGAAAGCATCAGGTCGCGGAGTATGGGATAAAACTTCTCAACGAAGTCAACATGCACCTGAAACGTGAATACCGTTACCTCCTTATCTACAGAAGCATAATAACTAACTGCCATGGGGTAAATAAATTCCTGGATCTCTTTAGCGGTCTTGTCTTTTGTTCCGCCATCGATCAAAGAATTGGCCGTTGTAAATGTCAAACCATCCTTACCGGCCGGATCAGAAATAGAACCATTACGAAACATCAGTTTGACGACCACTTTATTCGAAAGCGGTTGCTTCAGTTCCACTACTTCCTGGGCAAAAGAAACCAGGCTGGCGGAAGCCAGGATAAAAAGGATAATGATCTTACTTAATAATTGTTTCATATAAAATTATTTTACGCCTCCTTCATCTTTGGGACCGATAGTACCGATGGTCAGCGTGTTTTCATTGAAATATTTTTTAGCCGCATTCATAATATCGTTGGCGGTTACTTTATCATATAATGAATAATAATTGTTAAGCGCCTCGGGATTCCCGGTGAGCCAGGTATATTGGGAAACTGAATTGGCGATCTGGTCCGGGCTATCCAGCCTCATAGCAAAGCTGTATTTGATATTTGATTTGGTTTCAGCCAGTTTCTTTGCATCTACCGGGATGGTTTTTGCATTTTCCAGGGCTTTTACAATTTCATCCTTTACATATTGCATGTCGGCGGCTTTTACGATCGAAGCACCTACGCTGATCAATTGAGGATCGCGGGTAAGACCGGGACCTCCTCCAATTGATCTTACCTTTTGTTCTTTAATGACCAGTTTCTGGTAAAGCTCCCCACTTTCATCAAACAATAAAGTGGTGAGAATATTCAATGCGGGCAGGTCGATATCCTTATCAGAAAATGCCGGCGCTTTATAGCTCAGGCTTACATAAGGAGGGAAGCCTGTGTTCTTTACATGTGCAAAGCGGGTCCCGTTTTGTTCGGGTTCTTTTTCGATAACAGGTGCATAGTTGCCGCGTTTCCATTTGCCGAAATATTTTTCTGCATAACGGTTCACGTCTTCCGGTTTTACATCTCCCACCACAATGATGGTTGTATATTCAGGACGATAGAACCGGTCAAAGAAAACCAGTGAATAATCATATTGATTCGGCATATCCACCACATCTTTGAAAAATCCCATGGTGGTATGCTTGTATGTATGCTTATCGAATGCTGTATTCAGCACTTTTTCATATAACTGCTGGAAAGGACTCGCCGAATTCTTGGTGTATTCACCCTTTACCGCTCCTGCCTCTGTTTTAAAATCATGGACGGAATATTTCAGGTTCTGGAAACGATCGCCTTCGACCTCAAACATTTTTTCAAGCATCAGCGCATTACCCGTCATATGGTATACGGTGCGGTCGAGGGAGGTGTTCGCATTCGCGGAAGCCCCGATCGATTTCAGCACTATATCATATTTATCCTTGGAATATTTTTCCGTACCCCGGAACATCATATGTTCGAAGAAATGAGCAAATCCCGTTTTTCCTTCTTCCACTTCTTCCCTGGATCCGGCTCTTACTACAATAAAGAATGCGGCCAGGCCGGGACTATTGAACGGAACGGTCACCACGTTCAGCCCGTTAGCCATCTTTTTTTGCTGGATACCAAACGGAAGGATCTTTTTCTTCACGGCGGTTTGTCCGGAAGCAGTGTATATCCCTGCTGCAATAAGGAGCAGGAAAACAAGTAATCGTTGTTTCATAAAATCAGTTTGTTTATGAATAATGCAGAGCAACTAATATACAAGGTTTTTGGGGTTCTTCGGAAAATTTAATACAGCATATTGACCATTTACCTTTTATCCCTGCAGCTTAATGCCTCGCTTCTGAATATACGCATGCCACAAGATCATTGCTGCAATAGTTCTGTATGGCCGCCAGGGTTCCGCTATTTTCAACATCCTCTCTTTACTTACATCTTTTTTCAGTTGTTTTACTTCCTTTAAACTATTTACTAAAGCAATATCGCCCAAGGGAAACAGGTCGGTTCGTTGCAATGAATGCATCAGGTACACGTCCACCGTCCAGTCGCCGATGCCTTTTATTTTTTTTAATTCATGACGCACCTCGTCCTCATGCCCATGCTTCAGTTTTTTTAAAACGAGTTTCTTTTTTTGAACAGCTGAAGCCAGTTCTCTTGCATAAACTATTTTCTGACGACTGAAATAACAGGCTCTCAATTCTGCATCGGATAATGCAAGGATCTTGGCAGGAGTTACGAATCCAATTTTTTCTTTTAATTTTTTAAAAGCCGCATAAGCAGATGCCAGGGAAACCTGTTGCTCCAGAATAAACAATATGAGAGATTGAAAGCTTGCCGGCCTGGTCCACATGGGTGGATGGCCATGGTTTTTTATAATAGCGGCCAGGTCAGTATCTTTTTTCGCCAGTTTTTTACAGAGTTGGATAAAATTGCTTTCGGAAAAAACGAGGTGCTGCATAACCGCTAAATTATCTATCTTACAGCAACACACAAATTCTTATGAGAAAGTTATTACCCCTGGTCTTATTATGCCTGTTTGCCTGCAAAAGCAAGACCAGGAAAGAAGCTAATGACCAGGATAAGTCAACCTCTTCCTATGTTTTCAGTATGGATGGACTGGATGAATTGAAAATTGGCATGAAGCAGGATGAAGTGGAAAAGCTTATCAATCAAAAACTGGTTTTACCAAACGCCATCAACCTGGCTGAATCCTATGTAGATACGGCACAAGTAAAATATAAAGACATTGATCTCACACTTACATTTCAACGCCAGTACCCGGATTATTCAAAAGAATTTTATATGTCCGTGACAGCGATCAGAAGCAGTGATACACGCTGCCATACCTCAACAGGCGTCCACATCAACGATACTAAAGAACGTATTATCGATCAATATCCCGATCATACTATTTCAATGGGACCCGATTATGACATGGTCAATGACAGCACCTGGCTGCCCAGTAAAACCAGGTATATGATCACCGTTAAGGATGAACATTACCAGCAACTCATTTTTCGACTGGAAAATAAAAAAATACATTCGATTGAAACGGGTATCCGTTTCAGCGATTCGGAGGACTAAATCAATCTTCATTACCAAAACCACGGATCATGAAAAAGACATTCTTTTATTGCCTGGCTTTTCTCTTATTACTATCCTGCAATTCAAAAAAAGAAGATAACAACAGAACTAAAAAAACCGGGAAAAACGAATACACTATTACCAAAGACGGTATCAATGATCTGAAGATCGGTATGACAAAGGAGGAAGTGGAGAAATTACTGGATCAGCATTTTGATATGGATGCAAAAAAAGATTCCGCCGGTTATTGGAGCGATACGATCAAAACAAAATACAAAACCTTAGATGTCGCACTATACTTCGAGCGACAATACGTTACTCAAGACAGTGGATATATGCAGCTAAATGGCATTGAAACCAGCAGCCCACTTTGCTCAACGAATACCGGTATCAGTATCGGTGATACTAAACACGATATCCTCCCGGCTTACGAAGAGAACCCGATAAACATGGGATATGATTATGAAATGGTAAACGATACAACCTGGGCTCCCAGTAAAACGAAATACTCAATTAATGTAAAAGATGATAAGTGGGACAGGGAGCTGATCTTTCATTTAATGAATAATAAAATAACTTCCATCCAGGCATCTGTTATCATGGGCGACTAAGAATTAAGGTTTAAGGAATAGCAGGATCATGTGTTCTACTCAACTAAAGATTATCAGTTGATCTATTTGGCATTGAATTTATGGATCGCCTGGCGGGTGAATTCACTTAACACTAATCTCCCACTGATCTTTGCCCGTTCAATAAGCAGCGTTTCCCAATGCTCAGTCCCTTTCCAGAATATTTTTTTCATTTCGGCCATAGCTTCCGGCGATGAATGAGATAAATTATGTGCAAGTCTTTGAACAGCTTCTTCCATATGACCGGCATTCTCATGCACTTCGGCAAACAAACCTTTTCGTTTGGCCCACTCTGCATTGCGCCACCCGGTAGCATCGATAGCTAAAGCACTAAAAGCGGCCGTCCCGATCTTTCTTTCAACAGCAGGACCCACTACAAAGGGGCCGATACCAACCGCCAGTTCACTCAATTTTATTTCTGCAGCTTCTGTTGCAATTGCATAATCAACAGATGCCGCCAAACCCACGCCGCCTCCGACACATTTACCCTGTATGCGGCCAATGATAAATTTCGGACAGGTTCGCATGGCATTAATTACATCAGCAAAGCCACTGAAAAATTTTAATCCTTCTGTTTCAGTTTTAATAGCGATCAGTTCATCAAAAGACGCCCCGGCGCAAAAAGCTTTTTCCCCTGCTGAACGAAGGATAATAACATGGGTATTCGGGTCATGACCGGCATGATTGATAGCTACAGCCAGGTCGTGCAAAATTTTTCCGGGCAATGAATTGCTTTGCGGGTGAAAGAATTCAATCGTTGCAATACCCTTGTGTAATTCTCTTTTTACATATCCTTCTGTCATGACTGGGATTTTATTATTGATTTTTTTTGGCCACCATGGTTAAAATGGTAGCTACGCCTGTTACTTCATTGGTTTCATCGATCATTTCCACGAGCCATTTTACAATCCCTTTGTCAATATCATCACCCCGTTTAAAATCTTCGGGCTTCTCAACAATTCTTTTATCATTGGGTAATTTTTCTTTACAGGTAAACCGGATATGAATTTCACTACCGGGATAAACAGGTTTGGTAAACCTCAATTCATCAATACCATAATTCAACAGTACAGGATTTTTTTCATAGCTGTCGACAAATAAACCGGCAGCAAGGCTCATGATAAAATAACCATGCGCCACCTGCTGTTCAAACATGGTCCCGGTAAAATCAGTAGTTTTTATATGCGCATAAAAATGATCGCCGCTCAGGTCAGCAAACTTATCGATGTCTTCAGATGTAATGACCCGTTTCTCTGTTATGATCTGGTCCCCGATCTGCAATTCTTCAAAATATTTTTTGAAAGGATGCTTACCCGGGTCTTTCCCTTTAGCATTGGGTTGATATACATTGGTAATCGCAGTAATAGTTGTTGGCGATCCCTGTAATGCGGTACGTTGCAAATAATGTTTTACACCCCGCAATCCGCCCATCTCTTCGCCTCCGCCGGCACGGCCGGGACCACCATGCACTAATAATGGTAATGGTGACCCGTGACCTGTACTTTCTTTGGCACATTCGTTATTCAATACCAAAATTCTTCCGTGGTATGATGCTGCGCCGATCACATATTGTTTCGCTTGTTTGTAGTCAGCCGTAACGATCGTGGAGCAAAGACTTCCTTTTCCCAATTTGCTTAATGCAATGGCTTCATCTGAATTTTTATACGGCATAATGGTACTCACGGGGCCAAAAGCTTCCACTTCATGTACTTCTTTGGAAGCGAAAGGTTTTTCATTCATTAATAAGACAGGGGACATGAATGCCCCTTTCTCGGGGTCTGCATCGATCAGCTGAACGCTATCCAACGAACCATAAACGATCTTTGAAGAAGCTAATAATTTCTGAACCTGGTTTTTGACTTCTGACTTTTGACTTTGCCCGGCAAGGCTTCCCATTCTTACTTTTTCATTCAGCGGATTGCCGATCGTTGTTTGCGATAAGGAAGAGGCGATGGCTTTCCATACATCTTCCATCTTATTTTCCGGGACAAAGATTCGACGGACACCTGTGCATCGTTGCCCTGCTTTCAATGTCATTTCTTTCCTGATCTCTTTTACAAATATGTCCCACTCCGGCATGCCGGGAACCACATCATCTCCCATGACTATGCAATTCAAAGAGTCGGCTTCCATATTAAATGGAACATTATTATCAAGGATAGCAGGAGTTTTCTTCAGCATCAAACCTGTTGATGCGCTACCGGTAAAAGAAACAACATCCTGCGAGGAGACATGATCCAGCAGGTCGCCTGCGCTGCCGCATATTAGTTGTATTGCCCCTTCGGGTAAAATTTTTGAAGCAATGATCTCTTTGACAACCGCCTCCGTTAAATAACTGGTTACTGTTGCCGGTTTTACGATCGCCGGCATTCCTGCCAATAAATTAACAGCGATCTTTTCCAGCATTCCCCACACCGGGAAATTGAATGCATTGATATGTATGGCCACTCCTTCTTTGGGAACAAGGATATGCGTTCCCATAAAACTATTGTTCTTGCTCAGGTTATGACTTTCGCCGTCAATACAAAATATTTCATCGGGAAATTTCCGGCGCAATGATGCATTGGCAAAAAGATTTCCGATCCCGCCTTCAATATCCACCCAGCTATCGGCCTTGGTAGCCCCGGTTTGATAGGATACCTGGTAAAATTTATCCAGGTGGTTCCTTAAATGAAGCGCCAGGGCTTTCAGCATATTTCCCCGCTGGTGAAAAGTCATTTTGCGTAAAGCCGGGTTGCCAACCTTTCTTCCATACTCAACGATCATTTTGAAATCGAGTCCCTTTGTAGTGGCATTGGCGATGGGGTTTCCCGTTACAGCATTAAATAAAGGCTGGCCGTCCCCATCACCTGTAACCCATTTCCCGGAAATATAATTCTCGAGTTTAGTCATATTCCTCCCTGATTATTGAAACGAAATTACCTAAATCCCGATAGCTATCGGGACTAAAATACAACCCGGAATGATTTTTATCCTATAAATATTAGGTTCGCCGCTTATCTTTGAGGCCCTAAAAAAAGTAAATATGAAAAAACTTTTGCCTTTATTATTGATCTGTACAGCGGTTGTTGTTGCTAAACCTGCCCATGCCCAAAAAGCCAAATGGCAGGAACTCGACGCCTTTCATGAAGTGATGAGCAAGACCTTTCACCCGGCCGAAGAAGGAAAACTTGAACCTATCCGCAGCCGCAGTGCAGAAATGGTTGAAAAGGCCATTGCCTGGAAAAACTCAACAGCCCCGGAAGGATATGATAAAGCTGCTGTGCTGGAAAACCTGAAAAAACTGGTAAAAGGTGCTAAAGAAATAGATAAGATGGTAAAGAAAAATGCTTCGGATAAAGAACTGAAAGAAGAATTATCAGAGTTGCATGATGTATTCCACCAGATCGTAGAAAAATGTGAAAAAGGAGAGCATCATTAATTTTTTTATGAATAAATTTTTTTTAAGCCTCGGTATAGTGCTGATGACAGGCATGATGGCCTGTAACAATGCCGGTAAGGATAAAGATTCATCAAAAGCTTTAAAGGCAAAAGCCGACAGCCTGTATAACCAACTGCTGAATGAACATGAAGAAGGAATGAGGGGCTGGATGAAAATAGAAGGAAGGCAAAAACAAATTAAGACCCTGCTTGATTCCATTGACAAACTACCTTCAAAGGGTCAGCAATCCCTGGATGTCCTGAAAACAAAACTGAATGAAGCAACAACAGAACTGGGCGATGCTTATAAACTAATGGATGACTGGATGACCGAAATGAATCTTGATTCAGCTGCCAATAATGTTGAACTGCGTATTCAATATCTTACCGGCGAAAAAATGAAGGGAAGTAAAATAACAGGGTCGATCAATAACAGTTTGCAAAAAGCAGATTCCTTATTAAAAGAAAAATTCTAATTACCCGGAGGTTCCACTCCAAATTGCCGGAGATGATGCATAGCATGCTTGTATAGCAATTGCACATTCTGCTCAAAATTAAGATCGCCGAAAAAAGGATTGCGGGTTATCAATTCCGGGTTCTTTTCAAAAGCTTCAAAAAAATAGATCAACTCCTGTTGCAGGGCGCCAATGGCGGCCTGTACCGTTTTATACCGGAGAGGTGCGGGCTCTTCACCCATCAATGGGTTCTTTGTATTTTCTTTGAACGGTTTATTACTCATCATGAACTCTCTCATCCTTCCCAGGTTCTCGGGCGGGGTCATGATATGATCGATCTTCAACCTGCCGCTGGCATTCCGTACAGCATCGCCGGCATAATGTTCTATCATCTGCTGCACATTCATTTTTCCCCATTGTGCCGGTGTAGCAGGGTTCAACCGTTGCAAATAAGCAACCACTTTGGTCCGGAGAAAATTTTCTTTTTCAATACTCATGCTGCGGGAATTCAATCACAAGGTTACGAAAATAAAAATGACGGCGATCTCACCGTCATCCTATTCACCATTCACTTGTCACCCTGCCTGTCCCGACGTATGTCGTGGGAGCCTGTCGAAGGGCACTATTTTAGTTTTTTATCAATATGAGAACATAACCGTTCAAAGATCTCATCGATCCCTCCCATTCCATTAAGGTGAACCACTTTATGGCCTTTTGAATAATAAGCTGCTACAGGTAATGTTTCTTTTTTATAGACCTCCTGCCGGCTTCTTAGTATGTTTTCATCCGCATCATCGCTCCGGCCAGAAGTTTTACCCCTGAGAATTAATCTGTTTAACAACTCCTCTTCATCAACATCAAGGAGCAAAACCTTACTGATCTCCGTTTTTTTCAGTTCCAGTAATTTATCCAAAGCTTTGGCCTGGGCCACTGTGCGGGGAAATCCATCAAACAAAAAGCCTTTTGCTTCTTTATGTTTTTCGAATTGAGAATCCACCATACCAATCACCACTTCGTCGGGGACCAATTGTCCTTTATCCATGAATCCCATCGCCTGCAGTCCCAATGGCGTTTTAGTGGCTATTTCTTCACGCAACAGGTTGCCGGTGGAAAGATGCACCAATCCATATTTCGCCACCAGTTTGTCTGATTGCGTACCTTTTCCGCTCCCCGGCGGGCCAAACAGTATCAAATTATACATAGACAGTTATAAACCTTGGTAAGCAGACAAATATAATATACAGGGCTTACATTACCCATAACCCGGCCCAGATTTGCAACAATCATTTTTGACTATGAAAATGTTAAGAAACCAGTCCGTTGCTGCTGCAACAAACCATTCAGCCCCTGTTGTCGTAAATTTGCAGAGTGCCGGAAAGGAAAATAATATCAGTATTTTTTATATCCATTGTGACAGCTGTTCTGTTTCAGCAGTGCAGTTCTGCCCAAAACAAACCTTTACAAATGAGTACTAAAAAAGATAACCCCGTTTATTCCAATTCAGATTCCAGTAAAGTAAACCTGACTGATGAGGAGTGGAAAAAAATACTGCCGCAGGATGTCTTTAACGTTGCCCGGATGAAGGGCACTGAAAGGCCCTGGACCAGTATGTTTGAAAAATCTAAAGAAGTGGGCACTTATTATTGCGCTGCTTGTGGCAATCCTTTATTTAAAAGCGATACAAAATTTGAAAGTGGTTGCGGCTGGCCCAGCTTTTATGAAACAATAAGCAAAGAGAGCATTATTAATACTCCCGACAACTCCCATGGCATGCAAAGGACTGAAGTGCAATGCGGCCGCTGCAAAGCTCACCTAGGCCATGTGTTTGAAGATGGCCCACCACCGACTGGCCTGCGTTATTGCATTAATGGTGTGGTCCTTGATTTTGAGAAAGCAAAAGAGGCTGAAAAAAAATTCAATAATAAAGAGAGCAACGATAATAATTAGACTCTTTAAGTAAAATGACTCTTCGAAGCCCCTCTCTATCGGACCGGGGTTTGTCCAAAGGACTCCTTCGGAGGGAAGTGGCCGGGAAGCCTGAACAGTAAGGATCAGCCCGATACAATACTCAAACCTCCTTTTATATAAAAGGGGGTTTTTTATTTTTCTAAGCAACTGCATATAGATAAATTTACGTTCCCAAAATAAAGTGTATGCAAGTGGTTAGAAAAATTGTGTTGCTCCTGCTATCTGTAATACTTTTTATTCCTGCTGTATGGTCGCAGATAGACGTGGCCCAGGTAATGCCGGTTGACCCTAAAGTAAAGATCGGCAGGTTGTCAAATGGACTGACCTATTATATCCGGCACAACAGTTTACCGGAAAAAAGAGTGGAGCTCCGCCTGGTGGTCAATGCCGGTTCTGTATTAGAAGATGATGACCAGCTCGGTCTTGCACATTTTATGGAGCACATGAATTTTAATGGCACCAAACGTTTCCCTAAAAATGAATTGGTGAGTTACCTGCAAAGTATTGGTGTGGAATTTGGCGCCGACCTGAATGCTTATACCAGTTTTGATGAAACTGTTTATATACTTCCTGTACCGACAGATAAACCAGGTTTGGTTGATAAGGGACTACAAATACTTGAGGACTGGGCCCATAATGCATTACTTGATCCTGCGGAAATAGAAAAAGAAAGAGGAGTGGTGATCGAAGAATGGAGGCTGAGCCGCGGCGCCGATGAAAGAATGATGAAACAAACATTACCGGTGCAGTACCGGGGATCAAAATATGCAGACAGGCTTCCTATCGGCACTAAAGAGATACTTGAACATTTTTCTCCTGAGACCTTAACCCGTTTTTATAAAGAATGGTACCGGCCCGATCTGCAGGCTGTCATTGTAGTCGGTGATATTGATGTTAACGATATAGAGCAAAAGATCAAACAAATATTCAGCGGTATTCCTGCGCCGGCATCTCCAAGAAAAAGAGAAGTATTTCCTGTTCCGGATCATACAGAAACATTATCCGTGGTGGCCAAGGATAAAGAAACCGCTTTTCCTTCCGTTGCCATTTTATTTAAAAAAGATCTGCAGCCCGATACGCTTATCGGCGACTATGTCCGTTATATGAACCGCCGGCTTTTTACCGGCATGTTGAATAGCCGTTTCCGGGAACTGACGCTGAATGCAAACCCGCCGTTTGTTGCTGCCGGTTCCTTTTATGGAAACAGCCTGGCAAGGACCAAGGATGCTTACCAGTTATTTGCCAATACCAGTGATACCGGCATGTCCCGTTCACTCTATGCGCTGATGCAGGAGAACAGGAGGGTTTTATTATATGGTTTCACCAGCTCTGAGTTTGAACTGCAGAAAAAACAAATGCAGAGTTTTTATGACCGCATTTTTAATGAACGGGAAAAAGAAGAATCCTATAAATACGTGGATGAATATGTCAACAATTTTTTGATCAATGAGCCGATACCGGGTATTGAATGGGAATATGATTTTGTAAAGCAATACCTCGCATCTGCAAAACTCGAGGATGTAAATAAACTGGCCCCGGTATGGATCACCAGGAACAATATGGTGGTAACATTGAATGCGCCGGATAAGGAAGGTGTAAAAATTCCATCGGATGAGGAAGTAAAAAATGTACTCGGCGCTGTTGACCTTGCTACTATTGAACCTTATAAAGAAAAAGTCCTGGCCACTTCGTTGATGGACGGCAACAAATTAAAACCCGGAAGGATCATCAGTTCAAAAACAAATGATGACCTGCAGACCACTACCATAAAATTATCCAACGGCGCAACGGTTATCCTGAAACAAACCAATTTTAAAAATGACGAAATCCTTTTCAGGGCTTTCAGCAAAGGAGGTCATTCGCTGGTGAAAGATGCTGATTATTATTCCGGGACTTATGCAGCAGCTGTTGTATCGCAAAGCGGCGTAGCTGGTTTTTCTGCTGTCGACCTGGGTAATATGCTGAAAGGAAAAAACACATCCCTCACACCAAATATCAGTTTATACAGCGAGGGCTTGAATGGTAATACTATTCCAAAGGAAACGGAAACATTATTACAGTTGGTGCATCTTTATTTTACAACACCCAAAAAAGATAAAGGCAATTTTGAATCATTTAAAACAAGACAGAAACAATTGTATGCAAACCTGGGAGCAAGTCCCCAGATATACTTCAATTCCGAGTTTCAAAAACTGATGACACAAAACCATCCCCGTGCAGGCGGATTGCCCAGGTCTGAAGATTTTGACAAGATCAACCTGGACCGCAGCATACAGATCTATAAAGAAAGATTTGCCAATGCCGGTGATTTTACATTTTTATTTGTTGGCTCTTTTGATGAAGAGGCCATAAAACCTTTGCTGGAAAAATATATCGGCAGCCTTCCTTCCAATGGAGTAAAAGAAAATTATAAAGACCTGGGTATTCGTCCGCCTGCCGGTAAAGTAGATAAAGTGATCACAAAGGGCGCTGATCCGAAAAGTATGGTGAATATTGTATTCACGAGTCCCGTTACATACAATGTTGCCGATGCTTATGCACTCCGCAGCCTGGCTGATGTGATGGATATAAAACTGGTAGAAAAGTTGCGGGAAGAAAAAGGCGGTGTTTATGGAGTATCTGCATTTGGAGATATAAGAAAGATCCCGGCCGTTTATTCCACTTTTACCATTTCATTTCCCTGCGCTCCTGATAATGTTGATACGCTTAGCAAGGCGGCTATTGATGAGTTGAAAAAAATAATAAAGAATGGTGTTAGTTCAGAAGACCTGGAAAAAGTAAAAGAGCAGCAAAAAAGAAAACTGGAAGTGGACATGAAGCAAAATCAATTCTGGATGAGCAGTCTTTATGATGCTTATTACCTGGGCAATAATCCTGCTGATATATTAAACAAACAAAAACAATCAGAAAGCCTTACTTCAAAAATGATACAGGATGCGGCAAAAAAATATATTAACCTCAGCAATTATATCAGGATCGTATTGAAACCTGATAAGAAAGAAGAAAAAACACTGAAGCCCTTCTGATCATATTACCGCAGAGACGCAGAGGCATTAAATATTTTTTCAAATTTGCTTTATGTTGACAAGGGATGAATTGAATGCGTTGGGAGCTCAGATATTAGATGCTTGTATTGAGGTTCACAGGCATTTAGGACCAGGCTTGCTGGAGTCTGTTTATGTTTTTGCCTTGCTGAAAGAATTTGAAATCAGGGGAATAAAAGCGGTAGCAAATACTACACTCCCGCTTTACTATAAAGGACATAATACAGGTAAGTATTATGAGATGGATATTCTTATTGAAGGAGAAATAGTATTTGAAGCGAAAGCGGTTGAAATCATGCATCCGGTTTTTGAAGCACAAATGATAAGTTATTTAAAGCTATCAGAAAAAAGGTTGGGCTACCTTGTAAATTTTAATGTGGCAAGGCTCAAAGATGGTTTCAGGCGGTTTGTAAATAATTTCTGATGTTAATATAACCGCGGAGACGGGGAGACGCTGTTTATGTTTGCCTTACGGCAAACATCTCTGCGTTCATTTTTTTGGAGTAAGTAAGTGCCTGCAATATTTTTAAACTGCGCCTCCCCGCCTCTGCGGTTATCTTTATTAATCTTTGTATATGAAATTTCTTAAACCATTCATCTTCTTCCTGCTGGCCGTGCTGGTCGTAACAGCTGTTCTTTCGATGCTGATGCCCACCAAACAAAAGATCGAACGATCCGTTACTATCAATGCACCCGCTGCTGTCATTTACCAGCAATTGATAAAGCTGGAGAATTTTAATAAATATTCTGCCTGGAGCCAGCAGGATTCAACAATAAAATATACACTGACAAGTACAGATGGCACCGTAGGCGCCGGCACATCATGGACTGGTGACCCGGAAATATCAGGCGATGGAAAAATAGAAATTGTTTCGCTGGAAGAAAACAAATCGATCAAACACAAACTCCATTTCACCAAACCCAAAAAAGGAACGGCTGAATCTTCTTTTACACTAAAAGAAACAAACGGGGTAACAACCGTGACCTGGAATTTTGACATGATCACACCCAGGCCCTGGAACATCTTCAATCTTTTTTACAGCCTCGATAAAAAAATGGGAACTGATTTTGAAGAGAGTCTCGCAACGCTAAAAGCAGCTATCGAAAAAATAAACGGTACTGCTCCTGCAAAAATGTATGATGTTCAGCTTATGAATTTCCCGTCCACAACGTTTGCGATGATAAGACAGCAGGTAAAATGGATCGACCTGCTTGCTTTTTTTGAAGAGCACTTGCCCATTGTTTACCAGGAAGCGCAGAATGCCAATGCAGCACCCGGGACCGCATCCGGTTTGATCTATGAATGGGATGAAAAAAATCAGCAGGCTGATATTGCAGCAGCTGTTCCTGTCGCTGCCGGAGCAAAGATCGACAACCCCATCGTGCAGGCAACCAACGTCCCGGCCTCCAAGGCAGTGTTTGTAAATTACTACGGCGCTTATGATAAAATATCCGATGCTTATAACAGTATCGAACAATATATTTCCGCTAATAAACTGAAAGAGAAAAGTCCATCCATCGAACAATACATTTCAGGTCCAATGAATGAAAAAGACACAGCCAAGTGGCTGACGAAGATTGTATTTTTGGTGGAGTGATAAGAAAGCAAAATTCCAAGGGACCAAGAAACAAGAACCAAATAAAATCCAAATCAATAAAAAAATCAAAGAGGGACCCTCATAATGGGTGAACAGGTTTCGCAAATCCGATTACTAATTGGATCTTGTTTCTTGTAATTTGAAATTTAAGCCAAAAGCCATCTTAGCTCTCCCGATAATTATCGGGATGGCAGAGCACCCCGATCGTATCGGGGAGGTCGAGAGTTCGAATCTCTTAGATGGCTCTTTTTTTTTACCACCATCCATATAATCTTTTTTGCCGCCCCTTAGTTTATCAGTAAGTTTAGCCTCCAAAACTTAGCACAATGAAAAGATCCTGTTTGCTCGCTCTGACTTTTTTTGTTTGTCTTATTGTATCAGCACAAAAAATCTCTTTAGATAAGTTTAAAAACTGGAAACCCCGTAATATCGGCCCTGCCGGTATGAGCGGACGCATCACTTCCATCGACGCAGTCATAGATAATCCAAACATCATTTACCTGTGCTCCGCTTCCGGCGGCGTTTGGAAAACCGAGAACAGCGGTAATTCCTGGACATCGGTATTCGATGAACAACCTACACAAAATACCGGCTCCGTCGCCATTCAGCAAAGTAACCCGAACATCGTGTGGATAGGCACCGGCGAAGGCAACCCCCGCAACTCCCTGAATATTGGCGAGGGCATTTATAAAACGATGGATGCCGGGAAAACATGGAAAAGAATGGGCCTGGAAAAAACAAAGAACATTCACCGCATTATTATTGATCCGGAAAATCCTAATACTGTTTATGCAGCCGCTATTGGAAACCCTTACTCCGAACATCCTGAAAGAGGTGTTTACAAAACAACGGATGGCGGCGAAACATGGAACCGCATTTTATATACGAATGATACGACAGGTTGTGCTGAATTGGTCATGGACCCTTCCAATCCCAATAAATTAATTGCCTGTATGTGGCAGCATCGCCGCACACCCTGGAATTTTAAAAGTGGCGGCCCGGGCAGCGGCATCTATCTTACTATTGATGGCGGAAAGAATTGGAAAAAATTAGGAAAAGATGAGGGATTACCTGATGGCAACACCGGGAGAGTTGGCCTCGCCTTCGCTACCAATGAACCATCAAGAGTATATGCGATGGTGGAAGCAACAAAAAATGGTTTATATAAAAGTGATGATGGCGGCTTCAAATGGGAACTGGTTACCAGTGAAGCAAGATGGGTGACCAACCGGCCATTTTATTTCCAGGATATCCGCATTGATCCGAAAAATGAAAATCGTATATACAATATACACGACCAGGTGGAAGTAAGCGAGGATGGCGGTAAAACCTACAGGACCCTGATCCCCTATGCCGGTATTCACCCGGATCATCATGCCTGGTGGATACATCCAAAAAATCCCAATTTCATCATCGAAGGAAATGATGGAGGTATCGGTATCACGCATGACTATGGCAAGAACTGGTCCTTTGATGATAAACTTCCCGCTGGCCAGTTCTATCATATCAATGTTGACAATGAACTTCCGTATAATGTAATGGGCGGCATGCAGGACAATGGCAGCTGGCATGGACCTGCTTATACCTGGATCAACGGCGGTATAAGAAATTATTATTGGGATAATATCGGCGGCGGCGATGGATTTGATGCCATGCCCGATGCAGAAGATGCCAATTGGGTTTACAGCCAAAGCCAGGGTGGCTCTATTGGAAAAAGGAATTGGAAAACCGGTGAAGGCTGGTTCATCAAACCACCGGCAATTGATCCCAAATTGCAACTCCGGTTTAACTGGAACTCTGGTTTGGCACAAGACCCTTTTGATAAAAAAACAATTTATTTCGGCAGCCAGTTCTTACATAAAAGCACGGGCAAAGGTGTAAGTTGGGAAACAATTTCACCTGATCTTACCACCAATGATACCGCAAAAGTTGCCGCCTTTCAAAACACAGGTGGATTAACGATGGATATCACCGGCGCTGAAACTTATTGCAGCATATTGACTATTGCTCCGTCAACAAAAGAACAGGGAACGATCTGGATTGGAACAGACGATGGCAATGTTCAACTGACAAGAGACGGGGGAAAAACATGGACCAACTTTCGGGGAAAAATTCCCGGCATGCCGGTTGGTTGCTGGGTTCCGCAGATCACTGCATCAAGATATAATGCGGGTGAAGCATTTGTAGTAGCCAATGATTATCGCCGCGGTGATTTCAAAGCATATATTTTCCGAACCACTGATTATGGAAAAACATGGACAAGGATGGTGGATGAAAACAAAGTGAAAGGATATGCCTTGTGTATGATACAGGATCCAACAGAACCTAATTTGATCTTTGTTGGAACTGAAAATGGTTTATGGGTAAGTTTTGATAATGGTGTTTCTTATGAGCAATGGAAAAATAGTTACCCTTCTGTTTCTACCTATGATCTTGCCATACAGGAAAGAGAAGCCGATCTTTGTATTGCCAGTTTTGGAAGAGCATTATGGATACTGGATGATATCCGCCCACTGAGAAAAATTGCAGCTAATAAAGGAATGCCCATTACCAATACGGTAACTGCATTTGCTGCACCTGAAGCTTACCAGGCACAATACAAATCTGCCAATGGATATGATTGGAGTGTGAACGGCTTATATGAAGCAGAGAACCGTCGTCGTGGCGCCGAAGTTTCTTTTTTTATTAATAAACCAAAAGCCGCTCCCGATACAGCAACAAAACAACCAACTGCTGCGGCAACAGAACAACCTGCAGCTGCTCCCACACAACAAGCTGGTGCTGGAAGAGGTGGCGGTGGAAGATTTGGACAGGGAGGTGCAGGTGGTGGTGGCAGGGGCGATAGTGCAACGGTCAGGATCTATAATGCAAACAATGAACTGGTAAGGACATTAAGATGGAGTGTTGACAGTGGTTTCAACCGCCAGTATTGGAGCATGGAAGAAAAAGGATTTCGTCAACCCGGTTCACCCAAGCCACAACCCGGTGCAATTGAACCCGGCGGATTGCAGGTGCTTCCCGGTACTTACAAATTGGTAATTACCTATGCAAGGGCATCCGACTCAACTTTTGTAACGGTAAAAGACGATCCAAGGCTGGGCAACAGGAATGATATCAAACTGGCACAACGAAAAATGTATGATCGTTTAAGAAAGAGTGCTGATAAATTAACAGAGGGGATGGATCGTTTAACTGAAGCCGAAGAAGTATGTACTAAAATGCAATCGCAGTTAAAAGGAATAGAAGGAAAAGAAACAGATTCACTCAGGAAGGCAACTACAAAAATGCAGGACGAAATAAAAGCCATCCGTGAGACCATCAGTGGTAAAACATCCGATAAGCAAGGCCTTGCCCGGAATCCGTTTGAGGTAACAACGATGTCACAATTGCAATCTGCCCAGCAATCCATCGGCAGTAAAATGGTAGCGCCGGGTGCACAGGAAGAGACGATGGTAATGAATGCAGAAAAAGCAGTCGCTGATGCTGTTCAAAAGATCAATGCATTTTTCGATGGTAAGTGGAAAGATTACCGCCAGCAGGTGGAAGGAACCAAAGTGAATTTATTTAAAGATTATAAACCGATACAATAAACAGAAAAATAACCGCAGAGACGCTAAGGCGCAGAGAGTATCTTTAATAAAAACAACAATCTGCGTTCTCCCTGCCTCTGCAGTAAATTTATTGCTATGATGAAAATGAACGCCGGGATGTGGATCGGTATCATCGGTGGCCTTATCGGCCTTATCGTTGGAATAGGAGCAGTAGTAGCAACAGCCGGTCAGTCTGGTATTTACATTGGTATGGGCATGCTCGTTTTATTTGGTGGCATGTTCTATTTGTTTTACCGGATCTTTTTCAAGCCCATGATCAATGCCGCCCGTTTACAAAAAACAGGCTTACCGGGAAAAGCTACCATACTCGAAGTAAAAGACACGGGTGTTACCATCAACAATAATCCACAGGTAAAATTAATACTGGAAGTAAAAAATAGTTTTGGCCAAAAATATACTACGCAGTGCCGGCTGCTGGTTTCCCGGATCAATCCGAATGCGTTCATGCCCGGCATGGAAGTTCAGGTAAAGATCGATCCGAAGAATGAACAGAATGTGGTCATTGATTTTAGCGGAGGCGCACAGGCATCAACCCGTAATTTTTTATCACAGCCTAATGAAGCGGCGTTAAAATCGGAGTTGGAACAAATGCAGAAAGACAATGAAGCCATCAGTCTTTCCGGCCGGCCGGCAAGAGCCATCATAAAAAAATACACCTGGCTTGGCGCTTATGTGAATGGAAATAACCCTTATGTGGAATTGGAATTGGAAATATTACCCGAAAACGCTGCTGCCTTTGGAGGCAAAGCCAGGGGTGTGATTGCGGAGGCTTCTGTCCCCAAATATCAGCCGGGACATGAAGTATTTGTGAAGTATGACCTGTATGATAACAGTAAAGTTGTGATCGATCATTCGTAATATGCTTGTCCCCCATTTCCATTATTTTTGCCTCATCGTCAACTAAAACCGGGGCTCATGAAACTTTCGCATTTATCCGAAACATTGATCGGCTCTGAGATCGTAAAACTCGGTGCTGAGATAAAAGAAAAGATACGCCATGGAGAACGTATCTACAATTTTACCGTTGGCGATTTTGACCCTTCCATTTTTCCTATCCCCAAACAACTGGAAGATGCGATCGTAGAAGCTTATCGAAAACATTTTACCAATTACCCTGCAGCCGAAGGGAATTTAGATCTGAGGGAAGCCATTCTTTCTTTTACAAAAGATGTACAGGGACTGGACTATGGTACCAGTGAAATATTAGTTGCTGCCGGTGGCCGTCCCCTGATCTATGGAGTATTCAGGGCCGTGTGTGATAAAGGAGATAAAGTAATTTATGCGGTACCCAGCTGGAATAATAATCATTACACTCATTTTGTCGGCGGTGAGCATATTGTTATCGAAGCAACAGCAGCAAATAATTTCATGCTGACTGCTGACGATATCAGGCCTTATGTAAAGGAAGCTGCGTTGATCTCATTATGTTCTCCCCAAAACCCAACCGGTACAACTTTTAAAAAAGAAGAACTGGAAGCTATCTGCGACCTGGTGATCGCCGAAAATGCAAGACGTGGTGAAAGTGAAAAGAAACTCTATATCATGTATGACCAGATGTATTGGCATCTTACTTATGGCAGCATTCAGCACTATGATCCGGTTTCCTTGCGACCGGCGATGAGAAACTATACCATCTACATTGATGCCATTAGTAAAGTGTTTGCCGCAACCGGTGTGAGAGTTGGATGGAGTGTTGGACCGGCGGTTGTGATCAATAAAATGAAAGCCATCCTCACTCATGTGGGCGCCTGGGCGCCGATGGCGGAACAAAAAGCTGTGGCGGCTTATCTCGGTGACCGGGAAGCGATCAAAAAGTTCCTGTCTCATTTTAAATCTGAAATAGAAGAAAGATTGGACCGTATCTACGACGGGTTCATGCAATTGAAAAGCGAAGGTCTGCCCATCGATGCCATTACTCCGGAAGCCGCCATTTATCTTACTATACAAATTGACCTGGTTGGAAAGAAAACTTCAAGCGGAATAGTATTAGCCGACCAGGGTGCAGTAACAGCCTATATACTCAACGAAGCTAAACTGGCTGTGGTTCCTTTCTATGCGTTTGGCGCCAGCCGGAATTCTACCTGGTATCGTTTAAGTGTCGGTACCTGTAAGAAAGAAGAGATCAATGAAATGATCGGGAAACTAAGAGAAGCGTTGAAGAAATTAGCCTGACTCAATTCTTATTGATCAAAAACCTGAAAGGTTTCAGTTGCGCTGAACGGATGGCATTAAGGATCTTATGTGGTTTGGAGGTGATCCGGTTGCGGTCAACCAGTTCATGGACGATGCAAAATTGTTCGGGAGAGTCGCAGGAAAAAAGTATCATTTGTAAACAATCGGCTTCCTGTTTGCTGCTAAACTTATTCTTGAAAAGCACTAACAGGTTTCGGCCCTTGTTTTTCATCGGCAAAAATTTTAGTAGCCGCTCATTCCTTTATGGCTGGGGCAACCGCAGTTCTTTCCGCCCTTACCCGTGCCGGAATAATAATTCTTGTTGCACCCGGTAATGACCAGCATCCCGGCTACTAACAATAACATTGCTATTTTGTGGATCGTCTTCATAATTGTCCATTGGACTCCTTGCGGAGGAAGTTCTAAATTAAAACTATTTTACAAACAAATTAGTATCCGGTGCGGTCAAAACGGAAAAAATTAACATGAATCAGCATTTAATGGAAAAAAGCCCCGGAAAATCCCGGATTCTTGTTGCGCCACTGGACTGGGGACTGGGACATGCCACCCGCTGTATCCCGATTATCCGGGAATTGCAGGTCCGGGGCTGCGAGGTTTGGCTGGCCGGCGAAGGAGCACAGGAACATTTGTTGAAGGAAGAATTTCCCCTGCTTCCTTTTTTGCAATTAGATGGATACCGGATCAGGTATTCAAGATCGGCCGTTGGATTGGTGTTGAGCATATTCAGGCAAACGCATAAAATCCTTGCAGCCATTAAAAAAGAAAATGCCTGGTTGAAAAAAATGATAGCTGAATATGATTTTGATGGGGTCATCAGCGATAACCGCTTTGGATTATATCATGCATCCATTCCCTGTATTTTTATTACACATCAATTGGCTATAAAAAGCCCGTTGGGCAAATGGAGTGAAAAAATTTTACAGAAAAGAAATTACAGGTTCATCAACCGTTTTACAACCTGCTGGGCACCTGACATGGAAGGAGAAAATAATTTGGCCGCTGAATTATCTCACCCGGAAAAAAAACCGAATATCCCGGTAAAGTATATCGGACCATTATCAAGGTTTGATTCTTCCTCTCCGCCAACCGGCGGAGATGGGAACAAGAACGGACATTTATTAATTATTCTTTCCGGGCCCGAGCCGCAACGCAGTATCCTCGAAAATAAAATTGTGAAAGAGATCAGCCATTATAACGGAACAGCAACCATCGTAAGAGGGATTCCCGGTTCTCCTTCACTGATCCCATCTACGAATATGATACAGTTTTACAATCACCTGCCCGCTGATGAATTAAAAAATGAAATATTTAAGGCAGAGTATATCATCGGTCGCTGTGGCTATAGCACCGTGATGGACCTTGTTGCATTGCAAAAGAAAAGTATTCTTATTCCAACACCGGGGCAAACTGAACAGGAATATTTATCCAGCTATCTTTTTCAAAAACAAATTGCTTTTTGTATTTCACAAAAAGAGTTCTCACTTAATGATTCGTTAGCAAAAGCAAAACAATATACTTACCATTTTCCTGAAGTTAATACCGGGCAACTCCTGCAGCAAACCGTTTCAAATTTCATTTCTTCGCTTAGCAAAGAGTAAGGCAGTGTCCTGGTTTCAAATCTTGAACCACATAGGCACAATAGAACATCCCGATAGCTATCGGGATAAATACACACATAGAACTATGTGAAAGCCTATGTCTCTATGTTCCTATGTGGTAAAAAGACAAACCCGGACACTACCAGAGTAGCTGCTGCTTGTTTATCTTTACAGATAAATTATTTCTCTGCAAAGCAATACCAAAGCACATATCGCTGTTCTGCTTACCAATATATTTTTTACCGCCAATTACAGCCTGGTTAAATATATCTCTCCTTCTCATGTGGGTCCTTATGGGTTAAATGTGCTGCGGGTTGGCATCAGCTTAATATTGTTCTGGCTGGTTTGGATGATGGGCAAAACCTGCCTACCGGACAGGCAGGCGAAAGCCGGTATCAAAAAAGAACACCTGCTTCGTTTTATGCTTTGCGGGTTAACGGGTGTTGCCGTCAACCAAACGCTTTTTATCAAAGGCTTGACGATGACCTCAACTATTCATGCTTCATTACTGATGCTATGCACTCCATTGCTGATCACTTTACTTGCTTTCTGGATATTGAAAGAAAAGATCACCTGGGCAAAAGCAGCAGGACTGGCGTTGGGTATCGGAGGAGCAGTACTATTGATCATGTCGAAGGAGAAAAGCGGCACATCTTCTATTACAGGAGATACCTTTATCATTTTAAATGCCATTGCTTACACTTTTTATTTCATCCTGGTGAAACCATTAATGAATGAGTATCCGCCGTTGCATGTGGTAAGATGGGTATTTACTTTTGGATTTATCATGATCCTTCCTTTCGGTTGGATGCAGTTTTCTGCCATAGAATGGCCAATGTTTGAGTGGTCACATTTCGTGTCCCTGCTATCCATTGTCCTTTTTGGAACCTTCCTGGCTTATTTGTTTAATGTATATGGCCTCCGGCAATTGGGAGCCGGCGTTACCGGTTCTTATATTTATACCCAACCCGTATTTACAGCTGTTATTGCAATTATTTTTTTAAATGAACGCTTCACTGTTGAAAAATTGCTGGCAGGACTGATGATATTTACAGGTGTATTCCTGGTAAGCCGGAAGACGCCTCCTGTTGTAATGGAATAGGGTGTAGGTTAATTGGTTAACTGGTTAATTAGTTAATTGGGTCCTCATATCTGAGAGTCTTTCAGAAATACAAAAACCTTTCGCATGAAGACCCAATTAACAAATACCTAATTAACTAATTAACTATTTTTCGGGTAATCAAAGAACCAGAATTTTTTATCCGCTTCTTTAAAGTTTTTCCATTTGTCGCAATCTGCTTTGATGGCAAATATGCCGCCGGTGGGGATATTATCGATCCGGGTATCGGTAAGCAAGTTGGCAAAATCAGTAATACCGGGATTGTGGGAAAAAATGGCGATGCTCTTGAATTTATTATCAGCCGTTACGATCACATCATAAAAAACATTTTCGGAAGCCCCGTACAACTCATCCCTGAAAATAATTTCATCTTTATCTCTTTTATATTCCTTTGCAAATATGCCGGCTGTTTTTTTGGCCCTGTTGGCGGGACTTGAAATAAAAGCATCAATAAAAATATTTTTATCCAGTAAACGATGGGCCATCACCGGCGCATCGCTTTTTCCACGTCCGTTCAATGGCCGGTCAAAATCGCTGAGTGATGCATCGCCCCAGTCGCTTTTGGCATGACGGACAAGAATAAGATGTTTCATTATTTTGGGATTTTGAAATTGGGAGATTGGGAAATTGTTCTTGAAAGTTCGGTCAATTTCCCAATTCCAAAATTGTCCTTTTCAAAATTTTCTAATATCCCCTCACATTCTTCCCTTCCATATAATTCATAAAGGCTTTGTTGACAACTTTATTGCCCCCGGGTGTTGGATAATTGCCTGTAAAATACCAGTCGCCTAAATTATTCGGACAGGATATGTGCAGGTCCTCAATACTTTGGAAGATCACATCTACAGGTATATCGATCCCTGCCGGAGTAATCAACTGTGCGATCTTTGCCGAGATCTCTTCAGCAGTAAATTGTTTATATAATTGTTTCACCACATTTTCTTTATGAAGCTGGTGGTTGCGTTGCATATCCTTACATTTTTCCAGCAATTCTTTCAGGCAATCCGTTTTGTTTCTTTCTTTCATCAATTCGATTGCTGCATTGAAGGCAATGAAGTCTCCCATCTTGCTCATGTCAATGCCATAGCAATCAGGATACCTGATCTGCGGGGAAGAAGAAACAACGATGATGCGTTTTGGTTTTAGCCTGGCCAGCATCCGGATAATACTTTCTTTTAGCGTAGTACCTCTTACGATAGAATCATCGATCACCACCAGTGTGTCCTGCCCGGGACGAACAGTTCCATAAGTAATATCATATACGTGCTGCACCATTTCATTTCGCCCGGTATCTTCTGAAATAAAGGTCCGCATCTTTACATCTTTGATGGCGATCTTTTCAATACGGATCCGGCGGTTGATCATTTCACTGAGCTTCTCTGCATCGTAATCTTTGCCCCAGCTTAGAATACGTTCAATCTTTATTTTATTCAAATAATTTTCCATCCCTTTCAGCATGCCATAAAAAGCCGTCTCCGCAGTATTGGGGATGAAAGAGAAGATGGTGTTTTTCAAATCATGGTCAATGGCATTCAGCACTGGTTCGCTTAGGTTATAGCCCAGCGCCTTTCTTTCTTTATAAATTTTTTCATCACTTCCTCTTGAAAAATAGATCCGTTCAAAGCTGCAGGCCTTTCTTTCTTTCGGCTCCAGTATCTGTACAATTTCAATTTCACCTTTCTCATTTATGATCAATGCCTGTCCGGGCATCAGTTCCTGCACTTCGTTTTCACCTACATTAAAAGTTGTACGGATCGCTGCTCTTTCTGATGCGGCCACTACCACTTCCTCATTGATATAATAATAAGATGGCCTGATGCCGTGCGCATCACGAAAAACAAAACCGATCCCATTGCCGGTCAGCCCGGCAACATGAAAGCCCCCATCCAGTAATGGTAATGTTTTCTTCAATACTTTTTTTATATCCATATGCCCGGGTGAAGCTTCATCTTCTTTGCAAAGAAATGCATGCATCAGTTCGATCATGGCTGCCAGGTCGCTGAAACGAACCGTATCATGCGGCTCCTTGCCGATCAATGCGAACAATTCATCCGAGTTGACAATATTGAAATTCCCGGCCATGGCCAGGTTGCGGGAAGGAATGGTGTGGCGGTTGATGAAGGGATGGCAATATTCCACTTTATTTTTTCCCTGTGTGCCATAGCGAAGATGACCAAGCAGCAATTCGCCCAAAAAACCCACATGCCCTTTCATTAATCCCGGGTGATTTTTTATTTCAGGATCATATTTTTCCAATTCATCGATCTCTTTCTTTATCTGTTGAAAAATATCGGCGATGGCTTGTGGTGCATTGCTGCGGATACGGTTCATAAAAGGATAACCCGGCTCCACATTCAATTTCACAGTAGCCACGCCGGCGCCATCCTGCCCCCGGTTATGCTGCTTTTCCATCAGCAGGTATAGCTTATTAAGCCCCCACAGCACCGTACCATATTGTTGCTGGTAATAAGAGAAGGGTTTTCTTAACCTGATGAATGCAAGTCCGCATTCGTGTTTGATCGGGTCGCTCATGAGAAGCGGCAAAGGTAGAGAGAAAGGGTGAATGGGCAATCGTGAATCGTCAATGGTGAATCAGAAACCCTGATAGTTTGGAGTCTCATTCACGATTCACTATTCACGATCAAAAACCTTTTTGATCCGTTGCATATTTCTTCAATTGGGGGCAATCTGCGATCGTACCCGGGTCCACCATAATATAATAAGTCGGGATCTTTGCTTTCAGCCAGTTGTCAAGTGTTTTACCCTTTTTTTCTTCCAGGGCAAACTGGGATATTTTGCTGTAGTCGTCGTGCAGGTTCAGCCGGTGCGGTTCGGAACGGGATTTCAGGTAAACAATTCTTGCTCCCTGCTTCCCCGTCTCATCTGTATAAGCTGTGGGCTGCGAAAAATCTCCCACTTTCATTTTACCGAGCATTACCACCATGTCTTTATCCAGTAAATCAATAGTAACACGGGTGGAACCATCCCTGTTGGTGACACAGGGCCCGGCGAATTTTGCAGACTCATCATCACTGTATTTTGTTGCAGCAGCATTGAAGCTGATGGTGCCGGCAATGATCTTGGACCGAACGGTATCGAGTTTGTTAATCGCTATTCCGATCTCTGCTTCAGTTACAGGTGGTATACGGAGTATATGCCGGATGACAGCATCATCACCATTACGCTGAACCATTTGTATGATATGATAACCGAATTTTGTTTTTACCGGCGCTGAGATCTCGCCTTCTTTCAAACGGAATGCAGTTGACATGAAAACAGGATCCCAGGTTTTTTCATTCCTGTTGAGCTGGTATTGACCACATCTTTCTTTACTTCCGGGATCTTCAGATACTTTTTTTGCAAGAGTGCAAAAGTCAGTTACTTTAGTTTCAAGTTGTTTTTTATAGGTGTTCATTTCCTCAATGATATATTGTTCCAGATCCCTGGATGCTTTAGGATAAACAATGATCTGGCATATCTCCAACTCTGATTCATAGAAAGGCAGACTGTCTTTGGGTATCTTATCAAAAAAAGCTTTAACCTCATTAGGTGTGATCCTTACATTGTCCACGATCTTGCGCTGCATGACCGCTGCCAGTTTTTGTTCTTTCACAGATTCTCTTGCATCATCTTTGATCTGGTAAATGGTTTTTCCGGCCACTTCTTCCAGCGCTTCCTGGCTACCGAGCTGGTTAATGTAATATCTTATCTTCTGATCCAATTCTGCTTCTACTTCCTCATCGGTTACCGGCAATGAATCCTTTTCTGCCTGCAGCATCAGTACTTTTGAAACAAGTGCCTGCTCCATTATTAAACATTCGGCATTATCCGGTATCGTTCCGCCCTGGCGTTGAATATCGGCAATAGAATTCTTGATATCAGACTGAAGGATGATCCTGTCGCCTACAATGCCGGCTATTTTATCCGCCACCACCTTTGCAGATTGTGATTGAGCAACTGCAGAAATTGTCATGAGCAGCAGGAAGGCCGTTAGAATTTTTTTAGAATAATTCATAAGTTCAAAAGTACTTTGCCGGGTATAACTTAAATATTTTTTAGGGGGTATTTAACAAAAGTTTGATGAGGGAGGCCATTAGCTCTTAGCCTTTAGCTGTTAGCTACATCGAAAACAAAGAGGGCGTTGGAATAATAATGTCCAACAGCTTCTTATATCTCCAATTTTGAATGCGAACGAGTCGAAGCTAATGGCTAACGGCTAATAGCTAACAGCTTATAACGTTCTCTTCACCTCCTCCGTCTCATATGCTTCCACCACATCACCCACTTTATAATCACTGTAATTTTTAATTGTTAAACCGCATTCCATACCTGACTGCACGTCTTTGACATCGTCTTTAAATCTTTTTAACGATGCCAGTTCGGCGCTGGCACCTTCGCCGGTAGGATAAATAACGATACCATCCCGTATCAGGCGGACCTTTGAATCTCTTTTGATCTTGCCATCCATTACAAAACAACCCGCTACGGTGGCTTTGTCAAATTTGAAGACTTCTCTTATCTCCACATTGGCCACAATTTTTTCCTGCACTTTTGGTTCCAGCATTCCCTCCATGGCGCTCTTCACTTCTTCTATGGCGTTATAAATAATGGAATACATTTTTATTTCGATGCCGGCATTATCAGCCAGTCTTGATGCCTGCAGGGACGGACGAACGTTGAAAGCAATGACGATCGCATCTGATGCTTCCGCCAGAACAATATCGCTTTCATTGATCTGTCCAACACCTTTATGAATTACACTAACCAATATCTCAGGTGTAGATAATTTTTGCAATGAGTCGCTTAATGCCTCCACGGATCCATCCACATCACCTTTGATGATCACTTTCAATTCTTTGAAACTACCCAATGCAAGACGGCGTCCGATCTCGTCCAGTGTAATATGTTTCTTAGTGCGAATACCCTGTTCTCTTAATATCTGGGCACGACGGTTGGCAATTTCTTTTGCTTCGGCTTCGTCTTCATACACTTTGAATTTTTCACCTGCCTGTGGCGCACCATTCAATCCTAATATCACTGCCGGTGCAGAAGGTCCGGCTTTGTCTTCTTTTTTATTTCTTTCATTGAACATGGCTTTTACACGACCGAAATGCTGACCACTTACGATCAGGTCACCAGGTTTCAATGTTCCGTTTTCAACAAGCAATGTCGCCACATATCCACGGCCTTTATCCAATGATGCTTCAATGATGGTCCCGGTAGCTTCCCGGTCGGGGTTTGCTTTTAGTTCTAGGAGCTCTGCTTCCAGCAAAATTTTCTCCAGGAGTTTATCAATATTCAATCCTTTCTTGGCTGCAATTTCCTGGTTCTGGTATTTGCCTCCCCATTCTTCCACCAGCAAATTCATTTGTGAAAGTTGTTCATATATTTTTTGCGGATTGGCTCCGTCTTTATCAATTTTATTGACAGCAAATATCATGGGAACACCGGCGGCCTGTGCATGGCTGATAGCTTCACGGGTTTGAGGCATCACTGCATCATCGGCTGCAATTACAATAACGGCGATATCGGTAACCTTGGCACCTCTTGCCCTCATCGCAGTAAATGCTTCGTGACCGGGTGTATCTAAAAAAGTAATTTGTTTTCCATTGGCCAGTTCTACCTGGTAGGCCCCGATATGCTGCGTAATGCCCCCGGCCTCACCGGCAACCACATTAGCGCTCCTGATATAATCAAGCAATGATGTTTTACCATGATCAACGTGACCCATGATAGTAACAATGGGTGAGCGGGGCTGCAGGTCTTCTTCACTATCCTCATCATCGCCTTCCTCCATCTCCATTTGTTTTTCCATATCAATGAACTCAACAGTATATCCAAATTCACCGGCCACCAACTCTATCACTTCCGCATCCAGCCGCTGGTTGATGGAAACCATGATACCAAGATTCATACACTTGCTGATAACATCGGCAAAACTTACATCCATCAGGTTGGCCAGTTCGCTTACACTGATAAATTCCGTTACCTGCAGTTTGTTATCATCCACCATTTCGCCCTGTGCATCTGCAGCTTCATGTCTTTTTTCCCGGCGAAGTTTTGCTTTCAGACTTTTACCCCGGCCACCTGCTCCGGCCAGTTTGGCCTGGGTTTCCCTTATTTTTTCCTGTATCTCTTTTTCGTCGATCAGTTTATCTTCCCTGCGTCCGCCGGTTCCCCTGTTATCACCGCGGCGACTAATGGCAGGACGTGGCCTGCTATCCCTGTTAAAGCCCCCGCCTGGTTTTTTATCTCCTTCTTTATTTATGAAAAGGTCCCGTTTAACTTCTTTTTTCTCTATCGGGATACGTTTTCTTTTTCTCTTCTCATCTTTTACAGGCCTGGTATCACTATCAACAGGCAGATCAATTTTACCAAGGATCTTCGGACCTGTTAGTTTTTCAACTTCAATATTTTCAATGAGTGTTTGAGGTTCTTCAATAACGGGCTCTGTCTTTGCAATTATTTCTTCTTCAACTTTCGGCTCTTCTTTTTTCCCTTTTTTGGCCTTGCCTTTTACCGGTTTTTCTTCTTTGGCCGCCCCGATAGCCATCGGGGTTGTTTCTTCTGCCGCAGCGGGAGTTTCTTTTTTTGCTTTTACTCCTTTCTTGGGCCTGGTTGATGAGTCAATAAGAGAAAGGTCAATTTTCTTCAGCACTTTTGGCCCTTCTACTTCCGGAACATCTTGTTTTATTACTTCTTCTTCTTTGGGAGGTTCTTCTTTTTTTGTTTTTGCAGGCTTTTCTACTTCAACAGGCTTTACCTGTTCTTCTTTCTTGATCAGTTTAGGCGCTGCCTTTTCTTCTTTTTTAAAAACGATCTCTTCCTCTTCTTTTTTCTTCTTCGCTTCTATCACGGCTCCTTTTGGCAATTCCAGCTGATCGCTTTTTATTTTTGCCGCCTTATCGGTTTGAAATTCCAGTTGCAAAGAACGATACATCTCTTCTGTAAGCTTTGAAGTAGGCTTCAACTCATCTTTTGGAAATCCTTTTCCTTTCAGGAAATCAATAAGAGTATCCTGACCAACGTTAAATTCCTTGGCCGCTGCTAATAATCTCGGTAGTTTTAATTCTGCCATTCAGTTATTTTAATTTTCAATGGTGAATGCTGTTTTATTGACCATTCACTATTCACCATTCACGTTGCTATTCTTTCTCAAACTCAGCTTTTAATATTTTTCTGACTTCTTCGATCGTTTCTTTTTCCAGGTCTGTTCTTCTTTCCAGTTCTTCGGTTGTAAGCTTCAGTACACTGCGGCCGGTATCGCAACCGATCTTTTTTAATTCATCGATCACCCATGTTTCTATCTCATCGCTGAATTCATCCAGGTCAATATCAAATCCTTCTTCCACTTCATCTTCTGCATCGCGGTAAACATCCAGTTCATAACCGGTCAGTTCACAGGCGAGTTTAATATTTACGCCACGGCGTCCGATTGCCAGGGAAACCTGGTCAGGTTTCAGGTAAACATTTGCATGTTTTCCTTCATTATCCAGTTCCATACTGGTGATCTTTGCCGGCGTAAGCGACCGTTGGATCAGCAACTGAATATTGCTGGTCCAGTTGATAACATCAATGTTCTCATTTTTTAATTCCCGGACGATACCATGTATCCGGCTACCTTTCATACCTACACAGGCGCCAACAGGATCTATGCGGTCATCATAAGATTCTACAGCCACTTTGGCTCTTTCTCCCGGATCCCGGACAATTTTCTTAACGACGATCAGTCCGTCAAAAATTTCAGGCACTTCTATCTCCAATAATTTTGCCAGAAACTCAGGTGAAGTTCGTGAAAGAATAATGACCGGGCTGTTATTTTTCATATCCACTTTCTTCACGACAGCACGGATATTTTCTCCCTTCTTAAAATAATCCTGTGGTATCTGTTCGCTCTTGGGAAGTATCAGTTCATTTCCTTCTTCATCCAGCAGTAATATTTCTTTTTTCCATACCTGGTATACTTCTGCACTGATGATCTCGCCGATGCGGTCGCCATATTTTTTAGCCAGTACATTTTTTTTCAGATCGTTGATGCGGCTTGCGAGTGTTTGTTTAGCTGCGAGAATGGCCCTGCGGCCAAAATCAAGCAGGTCGATCTCTTCATAAAGCTCTTCACCTACTTCAAAGTCCGGTTCTATCTTCACTGCATCAGAATAAGCTACCTGCGCCAGCGGGTCTTCCACCTGTCCGTCTTCCACGATCATGCGGCGGCGGATAATTTCAAGGTCGCCTTTTTCTGCATTCACGATCACATCAAAATTCTCATCACTGGTGTACTTTTTACGCAGCAGGGTTTTAAATACATCTTCCACCACTTTCATCATGGTGGGGCGGTCAATGTTTTCCGCTTCTTTAAAGTCCTGGAATGCGTCGATCAGATTAATACTTGACATAACTCAAAATTTTGAAATCCTGTTTGGTTAAAATTTAATTTGAATTTTTGGCCTCACCCCAACCCCTCTCCTTCAGAGAGGGGAGGAAGGTTTGTTTTTTTAAAATTTGATTTGAATCTTAGTCGTCTTTATATTTTCAAATGGAATTGTGTGCTGCACTATTTCCATTTTCTTTCCTTTACCTCTTTGTTCTTCCGCCACAATTGCCTGTTCTGTTACATTGATCAATTTTCCTTCTTTTTTGCTGCCGTCCGTTTCAGTTACTTCTACAAAGCGGCCAATGTTTTTTACATACTGCCGGTAAAGTTTCAGCGGCTCATCCAGTCCCGGTGATGAGACCTCCAATGAAAAATCGCCACCGGGAAACATATTATTTTCTTCAATTTCTTTATACAACCTTCGGTTGTACTGCACCAGTTTTTCTATGCTAACTCCCTGGTCCCCATCAATGAACACTTTAATATTATTTGTAGGTTTGATCTTTACCTCCACCAGGAATAATTCCGGTTCGGCACTGATCAAAGCCTCCACTTTATGTTCTACAGCCTGTATTTGCGGTTCTGTATTCATGGGGTATAAAAGAAGAAGGGAACGGTCTTCGTTCCCTTCCATCATCTATTTCCAATGCAAATGTAAGGAAAATCAGCTTTATCTGCCAAATACTAAATCATTAAATTAATGCGGTTAAGAATTCGGTAAACTGACGGTTAATACCGGTCACAAAAACAGGGCTTTCTTATCTTTACAGGGTGAAATATGTCTTATTTGCGATAGTGATCTATGTATTGTACCAGTTCGTTTTTAAGCTGGTTATTCCGGTATATCAAACCACCCGGAAAATAAAAAAGGGATTCCATGAAATGAATGCCCGTATGAATGAGCAGCAACAACCATCTCAATCTACTTCAAGGGCCCCTGAGTCTAAAGTAAAGGCGGGAGATTATATTGATTTTGAAGAGGTGAAATAACTTCTCTCTTTCTGTCATATTTTTTTATTTTTGCCAACCTCAGGACCCTTAGCTCTCCCGATAGTTATCGGGATGGTTAGAGCATCCCGATTATATCGGGAGGGTCGCAGGTTAATAAAATAGTTTACTGTGAAAGCAGTATTGGACCCTTAGCTCAGTTGGTTAGAGCACCTGACTCATAATCAGGGGGTCGCAGGATCGTTCCCTGCAGGGTCCACGGAGAATAAGAAATAAAAAACAGAAGAATAAGGAATAAGGAAGGGTTCGATCACTTTCTTATTCCTTATTTATTATTCTTTATTTCTTATTCCCAGGGGTTCTTTAACCTTTTATTAACCGGGATGAAAATACATTTGCCCACTACTTAATTAATATATGAAGAAAATTTTATCGCTTTCCGCCTGTACTCTTTTTACAATGGTTGTTTTTTCACAGGATACCCTGGTTACTCCTAAGAAAAAAAGTACAATTGACCTGAGCAATCGTGCCAATGACCATTTCATGCTGCAACTGGGGTACACTAAATGGGCCGGCATGCCCGATACCATTAATGCCAAAGGCTTATCAAAAAGCATCAATGTTTATTTTATGTTTGATTTCCCTTTCAAAACCAATCCCAGGCTAAGCATAGCATTGGGTGGGGGAATTGGCAGTGATCATATCCTCTTTACAAAAACATATGTCGGTATCAAGGATCCTACTCCTTCGATCCGTTTTACCAACCAGAGTGATACTAACAATTTCAAAAAAACAAAACTGGCTACTGCCTACTTCGAAGTGCCGGTTGAGTTACGTTTTTCTTCTGAGCCGATGACCGGGAAAGGAGTAAAAGTAGCATTAGGCGTAAAGGTTGGTCTCCTGCTTTCCGCACATACCCGTAACACAAAATTTGAAAACAAAGCCAATGCGATCATCAATGATTATATAATGAAAGAAGCGAGTAAACGTTTTATGAATAAAACCCGGATATCAGGGATGGCAAGAATTGGCTATGCAAATTTCTCCCTGTATGGAAGTTACCAGTTTACTCCCCTGTTCAAAGATGGATTGGGCCCGAAAGTAAACCCGTTCTCGATCGGGCTGACATTAAGCGGTCTTTAATGCCCCCTAAAGGGGTGTATTAATTTTTTTAAAAGCGATCCATCTTCAGACAGGATTGCTTTTTATTTTATCGTTTAAAGCAAAGCAGCACATCGGTATAATTATCTTTGCACCTCCTTTCGCTTGTGGCGGGAGGTGTTTTCTATTATGATTGACAAAAGAAACAGCATTCAAAAAGAAGAAAGAGCGGTACTGGTAGGATTGATAGACAAAGACCAGACGGAACTCCAGGTGCAGGAATACCTGGATGAATTGGCCTTCCTGGCAGAAACAGCCGGCGCTGTGGCTGTAAAACGGTTCACTCAAAAATTACCACATCCTGACAGCAGAACATTTGTAGGTAAAGGAAAATTAGAAGAGATAAAAAAATATGTTGATGGAAAAAACATTCGCATCGTGATCTTTGATGATGAACTCAGCGGCGCACAGATCAATAACATTGAAAAGGCCATTGATGTAAAAGTTATTGACCGTTCCGATCTTATCCTCGACATTTTTGCCCGCAGGGCAAAAACCGCTCAGGCAAAAGCACAGGTGGAGCTTGCGCAATACCAATATATTTTACCAAGGTTACGTGGTATGTGGAAACACCTTGAACGATTAGGTGGTGGTATCGGCACAAGAGGTCCCGGTGAAAGTGAAATAGAGACCGACCGGCGGATCGTGAGGGATAAAATCTCATTACTCAGAAAACGTTTAGCCCTGATTGACAAACAGGCATTCACACAACGAAAGGACCGGGGAGAATTCATCCGGGTGGCGCTGGTGGGTTATACCAATGTAGGCAAATCAACACTCATGAACCTGCTGAGTAAAAGAGAAGTATTTGCAGAAAATAAATTATTTGCAACCCTTGATACCACTACCGGTAAAGTGGTTTTTGAAAACACCCCTTTTTTATTGAGCGATACGGTAGGATTTATCCGCAAGTTGCCGCATCATTTGGTAGAAAGTTTTAAAAGTACACTCGATGAAGTTCGTGAAGCGGATATATTACTGCATGTGGTGGATATTTCACACCCGGGATATGAAGAACAGTTTGGTGTGGTCAATAAAACATTACAGGAACTGGGCGCTTTTGAAAAACCCACTCTCACCATTTTCAACAAAATGGATCTGTATGAAAAAAGAACTTTCGATGAGTGGCTGGAGGAAGGCACTAAAAAAGAAATACTGAACGATCTCTATGAACGCTGGCAGCGGGAAACCAATGGCAATGCTGTTTTTGTATCGGCTGTTGAAAACAGGAACCTGGACGTGCTTCGTAAGATCATTCTCAGTAAAGTGAAAGAAATGTACCGCATCAGGTATCCTTACAAAACAGAATTTCTTTATTGAGTTGTTCATAGTTTATGGTTCATGGCTGATAATAAAACCCGGACCATCTATGAACTGTCAACCATGAACCATGAACCTTCAATGGCATAAGATCGCTGATCACATCAATGAACTCAGCTTTGCAGAAAATAATATTGCCGTAACAGAAATGAATGGAAAGAAAATATGTGTTGCAAAATTCAAAGAAGAGGTTTTTGCGTTTACCTACAAATGCCCGCATGCTGGCGGTATACTGGCCGATGGGCATATTGATGCTCTTGGTAATGTGGTTTGCCCCCTGCACCGGTACAGATATGATATGAAGAATGGTCGCAATGTCAGCGGCGAAGGTTATTACCTGAAACACTGGCCGGTAGAGAACAGGCCGGAAGGAGTTTTTGTAGGTATCGAAAAAAGTGAGGGATTGTTTGGATGGTTTAAATAATTTATCCCGCTTAATTTTTTTATATTTATACAAATATCTATCCAATGCGCAACACTTTATTCATTTTCCTGTTTGCAGTTTTATCTGTAAACATTGCCAGTGCCCAGACGGTTACCCTTAAACAGATCGGTAAAGAAACGGTCATGTACAGTACCACGAATATTGAATGGTTCAACCAGCACCTTTATACGCTCGATAACACGAAAGCACTTTATAAAACAGATCTAAACACAGGGGTACAAACCCGACTTGGAAATGTGGTCTATAAAAACACCCGTTACTTATTCATGGTGAATGCCCAGCTTTACTGCATGGAAGATGACGGCAGTATGAACAGGATCGATATTAACACCGGCGCCTGGACCGTTGTTTCTCCTATTGGAACCTGGAACAGCATCAATAGGGTAATAACCCTCAGAAATAAATTTTACACAACGGAAAATGGCGTGATGTATTATCATCCTACTTTGAATTACCGGGTCAGGAAACAGATCGGTGACGCCGATTTTTATGATTTGGGTTATTATTGCCGTGCCGATTCAGCACTGTACACCCTGATTGCCGGTACGCTCTACAATGTAAATATGAATACAGGTAAATGGAAAATGATCAGCCCTAAAAAAGGATGGAAATTTGCAAAGAGTCTTGAGGTGATAGGCAACAAACTTTATACGATTGAAACCCCATCTTCCCTGTTCGAGACCGACCTGGCTACCGGCGCCAAAAAAGAACTGGATGCTTCACAATTTATGAACGCCCAAATAATATTTTCCGATTCCGGTAAACTTTATGGGATCTTCAAAGGTGGTGTTCTTTACGAGATCATCATAAACTGAATTAATAAGGAATCCCGGGAATCCAGTGGATCAGCTCCTGTTGCCCAACCTTTCCCGGATTTATTGTAACCCGGCTTTTATGTAAAGCTGAATATCCTTATTTTTGCTGCCCCAATCCAGACAGGTACCGGGAGTATTCCTGCTTAGCTCAGTTGGTTAGAGCATCTGACTGTTAATCAGAGGGTCGCTGGTTCAAGTCCAGCAGCAGGAGCTGATATAAAAGTAAAAGGGTTATACTTTGATAGTATGACCCTTATTTTTTACTACTGGGGAGTAGCTAAATTCACAAAACTATCCTTATTGATTAGCTCCCTGTTTTTTGATCTCCGTCTTGCCAAATTTGCGGGGATAGTATGAAAACGTCAGCAGGAAATATTGCTGTAACCCATTCGTGATCCGGGTGCTGGTACCATAAGCATTCACACTGTTGGTAATATTCTGATATTTTTTTAGCAGGTCCATGGCTGAAAATTTTAACTCGCACTGCTGCTTCATAAACCTATAAGTAGCAAATGTATTCCAGAGAATAAATGGCTTGTCTACGTTTGAATTGACAACATAATCTGCCGTACTGCTAAAGCTGAAATTTTCCGGGTAATTGAGAACGAACCCCAGCTTGGTAGTATTACCGCTATTTTTAAAGGACTGCAGGCCGGGAGCCGTTGGCCGGTTCCTGTAATACTGTAAAGACTCCTGCAGCGTGACTACCAGGATCGTTTTAAGCGAAAATTGCAACGAAAAATTGTTGGACAAACTTACCGTCTTACTGGTATTGTTCACGCCATCAATGTAGTTAGGTAGTTCATTGGCTCTGAAATTTCCAGTGTATGTGAGTTGAAGACTGTTTTTGTTTATTTTTCTCGAGATATTGAAACTACCATTCAGGCTCTGGCCATTGTTTCGTCTTCCATTGGTGTAATAAAAGATCCTTTTGCCGGAGAGATCATTGATGATACTGTCCGTAACAGGATCTAATGAAAGGGTGTATCCGCCGTTTATATTCCCGCTGATAGTATAAAATGATTTGGGGTTTTCAGTATTAAAATTTGCATTCAGGTTGACGGTATGATTAATAGTATTTTTCAGGTGCGGATTGCCGACCCTGATATCATAAACATTGATATTGTCAACAATAGTGTATAGCCGGTCAATAGAAGGGTAATCAAAGTTCTTCAGATAATTGATGAATGTGGAATACCTGTATTTCCCTCTTTTTTGAAATTGGTAGCCGATATTTCCTTCGTAACGGAAAAATTGGAAGGAGCGGTCAAGGTTTCTTTTGGCAAACGAGGATGTGTTTTTGTCAGTTTTAAAATCCTCTAAAAATTTAACCTGTACCGATATAGTGCGATAATGGGCTTCCCTGTATTTGGAAAAGAACTTTGACATTGCCAGTGCAGGTGAAAATTCAACTAACTCTCTTTTATTTCGGTTGGAGAGGTCAGCATTGTTCAAATACAATTTGGTTGTGCTGTCATAGTCGCTTACCACTGCATTATCCGAGAACCTGCTATAATTGAACAATTGAGTAAGACTGAGATTTATTCCAAACAGGTTATACCTTCCCAATAACAACCGCTTAAAACCTGTATAGTCCAGCGTTCCTCCAATATTCATTGATTCATTGTTTGTTACGTAACGTCGTTTGAAGGAGGTGTTTTGACTCGTGTTAGTAAAGGATTGAAATATACTTATCATATCCCTTTCCGAACTGCTATTACCTCGCCTCGCATTGACCTGGAGATTGAAACCTTTTGCAGGCTCTTCGTTATTGGCCTTGGCAAAACTCAGATTCAACGACTCTCCATCCGATCTCCGGCTTTGCTGCGTGGAAGTACTATTTGTACTTTGCAACTGGTTTGCGGTATCTCTTACCTCGACAAACCGCGATGAATTGCTTCGCTCGTTGCTGCTGTTTGCTGATCCGTTCAAAGTCAGGTTGTCATTATAACTATTAGTCTTTACATAATTGAATCCAAAATCATGTCTGTCCTGGCGGCTATTTGCTTCCCCTTCCTCCCGGATAAATTGGGGGTTGTTAATGGTGTTCCTGTGCTGAAGGCTCAGATCGGTGAGATAAGTATTGGTTCCTGATTTGGTGTAATTAATAGTAACCCGGTTGTTTTGCCTGCTGTTAGCTGTTTCAATAAAATTATGCATCAGCAAAACTCCAATGGAATGGTTTCGGTTGATACCACCGGTCCCAAACCTGCCTGCATTATATAAGTTTGGATTGAAGTTTCTGTACGTATTATTCTGAAACATCTCCTGGAGATTGCCGATATTCTTATTAATATTATTGAACCCGCCTCCAATACCGGCGTTGTTCTTCTTAGTATACACCTGGAAAGAAAGGTCTGATTCAAACCGGTTTACGGTGCCATAACCGATCCCTGCTTTGCCGAAGTATCCTTTTTTACTGTTCTCTTTCAGTTTTATATTCATTGTCAGCAGGGAATCCTGGGGTTGGATGGGTTGCCCGATATTACTTCTGTCATATTCCAGGTAGAGCTGAATTTTTTCGATCGCTGACTTAGGAAGATTTTGTGTGGCAACACGTGAATCTGTTGCTCCCATAAACGGCTTCCCATCCACGAGGAGGCTTTGCACTTTTTTGCCATTCACTGTGATAGTACCATCCGACCAGATGGTGATGCCGGAGACCTGGTTCAATAGTTCCTCAACAACGGCGTCATTTTTCATTTTAAATGCTGCAGGATTGATCTCCAGGGTATCACCGTTCATGCGGACAGGAATTATGGCGGTTACCACTACTCCCAGTGTGTCTGAAGTATTTAATGCCAGGGAAACAGCAAGTGTATCCGCCCTTCCTGCAACCAGTTGAACCGATGTCTCGTGCCTGATGTATCCCGTGTAAGTAATGCTTACCAGCAATTTTTTTCTTAGCGGTAATTTTTCAATGGTGAATTTTCCATTCTTGTCAGATAATTGATAAGTGAGAAAAGATGAATCCTCTCCAAAAATGGTTACCGTTGCCAGTTCCAAAGGAGTTTGGGTAGCAGCATCCTTCACCGAACCTGTGACCTTACCGGTTTGACAAAAGGCCGGCATACAGCAGCCCAATAAAAAGCAAAAAAAGAATATCCGCTTCACTGTTCGTTTTTAAGTTTGAATTCAACAATTACCGGTGTCGTAGCGTGAGGATTGCTTTTTAAAAAGCTTTCCAGCTCTTTGGGCACCGGCACATTTTTATTTTGTGTAAAAAAAGTAAGAAGGTCGCCGGCTTTTTGAGTTTTGTAAAACCTGTTACCCTTTCTCGAAAGTCCGTAATTCCCAAGTACCTGCAAATTATACTGGCTGCTATCCGGCTTGATATTTTTGGCTTTGTAAGTAATATTGGTTTGCTTTTGATAAATATACGATTCGTAATTGCCGAGATACCCAACGGAAAAATAGATGAATCGCGGAGTTTCATAAAAGTTATAAACCTGGCGAAACATCCAGCCATTATTCCGCTTAAAATTGTCGCGTTCTGTTTTATTTTTAGAGGGCTTCGTAAAAAATGACGGCGGCAGACTGTTTTCCAAAGGCAATACCAACTGGTAGGCAGGAAATATGCTGTCATTGATCATTTTGTAAATAGTATCGTAGAAAGGGCGGGTTATAACATGAATATAGGGTGAGTCCGTGCTGTTAACACCAACACTTTCCTCTGTATTTAAAAACCTTGTTTCGTTGATATGATTATAGGGAAAAAAGCCTTTTACAAGTGTGCGGTCTTTGTAGATCTTAAACTCATAATCCAGGCTGTCTTTATAAAGCTCGCTGGTGGTAATTTGTCCCTGCCAGTAAAAATCATCATAAAAATGGTAGGCATGTATAATGTCATTTTCAGTGGGAATATCTTTTTTGATAGTAAACGATGTGTCGTTCAGATCAATAGCATATTTTTTAAAATACTTTTTATTATGCGGGTTGCTCCAGTCCAGCATTATTTTTAACTGGTCCCTGGAGGTAAGGGTATAATTCTTGTTGTTTCCAAAAAACACGATCCGCTCACTATACTCGTCGTAAAACGGCGAAATAGTTTCCCCGAGTTTTTTATAGCTTATTTTTTTAATAAATCTCCCGTTTTTGGAATACAGGAGAATTTTTTTGCCGGTATAATCTTTAATCAGGAAATAATTTTTAGTCACGTCGATGCTGTTGTAGGCTGTCAATTCAATATCTTCTTTTATTTCCAGTGGAATAATACGTATTGAATCTACAAATTTTGATTGCTTTTCACTGCCGGTGGCCTTGGGATGAAGATAAATTTTCTGTAATTGGGACTGGCCCAAAGCCGGTATGAGCAGGCAGTACAGCAGCAGCGGAGGATAGGACAGGCAAGTTCTCATTTTTTTTCGCAGTATTGGGCTTCTAAAAATAGGATGACAAATGTTAATTCCTCCCTTAAGTTTAGTTTTTAAATCCGGATCTGTTTACCCGGATAAGTTCATCAAAGCTGCATCTTTCATCAATAAGGGGAGCAGGAAACACAAATTAAGCTTTGTAAGTTGTTGAACTTATGAAGCTTTTTTCTTTTAATGCCTTTCAAGTGCCGGGAAAATCACCCTTAATTGGTTTTCTTTCTTTGAAGATACTTCAGGAATTTCAGTCCAAACAAAAGCCAAAGCCCGACAACGACCCACCAGGATTGAAAGTAGATATCGTTTTTAGGCGTATTGTCTAAACCCCAAAGAGGTAAGAGAAAAAATTCAACTATAAAATCAATAAAGGCAAGGACAACAAAACCAATACCCCAAATGATAAGTCTTCTCTTATTCAACTTTATTTTCATTCTATCCAAATTTATAAAACATTTTGTTAGTTGGCTGCAGCTTTCGTCAATAACGGGCCTGGGTAAGGGGAGCGAGGTTGAAAAATAAGAACCTTTTTAAATATAGTTCCCTTATTCATATTTTTGAATATCGTTATCAGGAACAGCAATGATCTGTATCACCTCAAAAAAGCATGGATGGCTTACCTTTTGCATCGTTTGTAAAATCAGATGACTTTACTGTCGGCCCGGGACAATGAAAAAAGAAAAGATCCATAACGAAATAAAGACGGATACCCTGTTACGGGATACTGCCTCGCATTATATTCGTCTCATTGGGGATGCAGACAGGAAAGCCAGGATCATGATCGTGGTGAATTCTATCCTGGTAACTGTGAGTGTTACCTTATTAACAAAAACCATTCACCAGGGAGCGCCGGTATGGATCAGCCTAATGCTGCTGGTCGTCTCCAACCTGATCGCCCTTTTCTTTACTATCGTTTCGGTAAAGCCCGAGATCCACCTCAGCATAAGAAAGGATACAGAGAATAATATTCTTCATTACAAAAAAAGCAGTGAGTATTCACTGAGAGATTATACAGCACATATGCTGAATACGATGCAGGATAATGATAAAAAGGTTGAAGCTGTGATCAAAGAGCTGCACTATTTTGGGAACCTGCTGACCAGGAAATACAAGCTGTTGAAAACAGCCTACCGTTGTTTCTATTGGGGTATCCTGCTATCCGTCGTATCCTATCTAATTATATTATTGCTGACCAATACCAATGGATCAACAGAAAGTTATCAAACAACCTTGCTTGTAGACAACTGTTGCGCCTTCCTGCAGTAAGAAACCATCCCTGTTGTTATAAAGAATAGATTGAACCTTATCCGAATAAACTGGCTGCGAGCATAGAAATAATACCAACGAATAACCCACCGTATATTTCTTTGGGAATATGATCGGAAGCAATAAAACGTGATGTGCAGACTGCTCCTGCGACCAGCAACGACACGGATATATAAATACCAAAATGGATCTGTTGTAAAAAGGCCAGCAACAGGATAAAGGTTAACATTACCCCCATTGAAATGGCATGAAGACTTACTTTCATAATGATATTAGCCATCAGCCCCAGGCTTGCACTGATCCAGATAGCCAATGCCAGTTGAATAGCCGGCTTTGGATATTCCGGTAAATTTCTCCAGACATACCATATCCAGAAATACCAAACACCGCAGGCCACCAACGGGATGATGCGATCTTTTTGCGTGCTGAGATGAAACGTGTTGATGAACTTCAATGCTTTTAACAACAACACAGTGACGACAGGAAAAAAAGTGAACATCAATGCTGCCATCATCACTGTTCTTGATTTGTCGAAATCTGAAAACCCGGCAAATATCAAGGGATGCACATACACCATGAACAAGACGATATACAACGGAACAAAAACAGGATGAAAAATATAAGAAATGACCTTTGCTCCTAACCTGATGGCTGCAGGCTGCGGGGGAAAATCAGCATTCCGTATCTCTTTTAACTGATTTCTTTCATCAACAATAAAACCTGTACTCATAAACCGATCGGGTTACTGCAAAGTAAAGGAATCTGCCGGAAGGATTTGGTTTTAGTATCTTTACTGTGTACTACGCAGCCCGGGACAAAGAATTATGCATGAAATAAAACTGATTGGCGTAGTAGTATAGTCATCTTCAAAGCCGGTTCATTCTTGTTTATCAATTATTCACCAAAACACAAAGCATGAAGAAAATAGTGCCTGCTTTTTTTCTGTTGCTTTTTTTCTATCAGTCGTTTTCCCAGAGTATCAATAAGCCCAGGATGCAGGTCATGTATGACGCCATCAAAGCAGCCGGCATAGAGCATCCGGATTTTGTAATGGCTCAATGCATGCAGGAAACAGGTAACCTGAGCTGCAAAAATTGTTGCCTTCGTTACCATAACCTTTTTGGATTTTATAAAAAAGGGAATAAGTGCAAAAAATTTGATTCGGATGAAGAGTGTATCAAATATTATAAAAAATGGCAGCATAAACGATACCCCAAATGGCGGGAAAAATATCCCAAGGGCACTTATTATGATTTTTTAAAACATGCCGGCTATGCGACAGGAGATAAATACACAAAAGAATTAAAACCAAAGGTAGCCTGGGTAAGGAAGCACCTGAAATTATAATTCATAGCTCACCATTTAAATGGTGGGTTATGGGAACGAAAGCCATTTACTTTTTCAATCTCTTTATATCATCAATATGAAACTGTGTATGTGCGGCAAAAATATTATTGATAAAAAGCAGTTCATTGATGCCCTCCGCTTTTAGCATAGCAATAAAATCACCTTTATACCCACGCTGATCAACCACGATGATCTTTTCATAGTTATTGACCAGGAAAGGGGCAAAGGCATTTCCATAAGATTCTTTTACCAGCGCTATCTTCCTTCCGTTCTTATGCTGCGTTTCCATTTTACATATGGGCAGATCTCCCTGGATAAATACTGAATAGCTATTATCACCACTGGCATTCTCTGCATACATATGGGATTTTGCCCAATACCCAATAACGTTGGCGCCGATGTAAAAGTCTACTGAATCGGGAAACAAATAATAGCGGACCGAATCAGGATTATTTTTTAAGACGCTGCTTTTTGTGAGCCTGTAGAACAGCCCGAGGAAACCCGGTTTAACTTTCGAAGGGATGCTATCAAGAGAAGCGGGTGACAGACCTGCAGCCGCACAGAAACTCCTGTACGCATAATAAGCTCCAAGACTGGTCCAGTGATGATCCGTGTTAAAATAAATATATTCGGTGCGATGCTTTCTTATCTCGTCTACCGTATTTACCTTGATGATATTTGAATCTTCAGCCGCATAAATATCGTTGATCGCTTGTTTATTTGGCTTTACCTTGTCCTTGTATTTTTCAGTTACTTCAAATTCAAAGCCGTTTGGGATAACGAGGTTATAGATCTTTAAACCCGGGATCTTTAGCCGGTTGTACATATTGATCACTTCCGCATATTGTTTGCCCATGGACTGACCACCGCTGAACAATTCGAATCCCCTGTTCTTAAAAATAAAAACAGCTCCTTTTCTGACACCTGACTGTCCATCATCGGGCAGGACTTCCGGTAAAGGCAATTCTGTTTTATGAATTACGACGGCGGTATCCCTGTCAGTATTGTTTATTTCCTTTTTACCGGATCTGCATGATACCAGGACGATCATAGTGGCGAGGACAATGTGTGTGATCTTTCCCACTATTTTTTTAACCCCTTTATTTTATCAATATGGAATGGAGTATGGGCTGCAAAAATATTGTTGATGAATAATAGCTCATTAATACCTTCTGCTTTCAGCATTTTTACAAAATCCCCGGTATAATAGCGCTGATCTACCACGATCACTTTCTCATAGTTATTAATAAGGAAGCAGGCAAAAGCATTACCATAGGATTCTTTTACAACGGCGATCTTTCTTCCGTTCTTGTGCTGTGTTTCCATTTTTACTATTGGTAAATCACCTTGCAGGAAAACAGAATAACTATTGGGGCCGCTGGCGCCTTCGCCATACATTTTTGATTTGACCCAATGGCCAATAGAAGTGCTGCCGATATAAAAATTCAATGAGTCTTTAAAAAGATAATAACGAACTGAGTCAGGATTGCTTTGCAGACCCGGGTCTCTTGTCAGCCTGTAAAGAGAACCCAGGAAGGATGGTTTTGTTTTATAAGCAACTGTGTCAAGCGAAACCGGTGTTAATCCTGCCGTTTCGCAAAATGCCCGGTAAGCATAATAAGCGCCGAGACTTGTCCAGTGATGGTCCGTATTGAAATAAATATATTCGGAACGGTGTTTTCTTATTTCATCAATGGCCCAAACTTTTTTAATGTTGGAATCTTCCAAGTTATAAATATTTTCAATAGCAGGCCGGTTGGGTTTTTGCATCTTTGCATATTTCTCCGTGATCTCAAATTCCAAAGCCACCGGGATGATGAGGTTATAGACCTGGATATCCGGCTTCAATAACCTGTTATAAGAATTAATAACATCGGCATAAGCTTTGCCCATGCCCGGGCCGCCACCAAACATTTCAAATGCACGGTTCTTGAAAACAAAAACTTTTTTCTTTACCTGTCCTGTAGCTCCGTCATCCGGCAGTGGACCATCGCTGGTTTCATTCTTAACCGTATCCGTTTTATCAGGCACATCGGTGACATTGGCCTCATCGTACATTTTTATTTCGCTGGACTGAAACCCAAACTCATTACGTAAACCAGTGGCAAAACTTATCCATTTATCCCGCAGTGGAAAATTATCAGCATAGTAAGCTTCAATATCTTTAAAATATTTTCCCTTCCAGAATGAACTGTCGGAATATTTGGGAAATGTCGCCAATTTGCGGTTTTCCATGACAGACACCGAATCTTTTTTCATCGCTAAAGAAGCAATACCCCCCAGCAATAAAATTCCACAGAAAACGATCACGTTAACCAGGTGGATCTTTTTATTTGTTGTTTCACTCATATTCATTCCTCCAATATTTTGCGAGGCGAGCCGAAGCAATCTCCTCAATTTTTATTATCCTAGAACCGGAAATAAATAAACGGGTTATAACTTTTACCTACTAATTGGGCTACACAAAGAAAAAGCAGGAAAACATTAAAGCCGATGGTCAGTGTGTCGACAAAAGTAATACGTCTCCCCTTTTTCTCTACCCAGGCCATCACTTTATGATATACCGGCATACAAAGAACAATAGCCAGGATAAGCCAGAATAAATGGGTAGTGATCGTATTCATTACTTCCATATTACCATGGGGGCCGGCGCTGAATGAGAACAATTTTTTTACATAGGCGATCAATATCTCTGTATCTGTAAAATAAAAAATCACCCAACCCGGGATAATGATCAGCAAAGCATAAAAGTGAGAAAAGAAAGCAGGGATCTTTTCAAGCACCTTTAATAAAAATGCTCTTTCGAGTGATATAAAGATGAAAAAATACAGACCCCAGAAAATAAAATTCCAGCTGGGGCCATGCCACATGCCTGTCAGGAACCAAACAATGAATAAATTAAGATAGACCCGTTTTTTATTGCCTCCTAACGGGATATAAACATAATCCCTGAAAATACTTCCTAATGAAATATGCCATCTTCGCCAGAACTCGCCGATAGATTTAGAGATATAAGGGTATTCAAAATTCTCCCGGAAATGGAAACCAAACATTCTTCCAAGACCAATAGCCATATCGGAATAACCTGAAAAGTCAAAATAGATCTGTATGGCAAACATGACCAACCCCACCCAGGCTTCCAGGCTCGACAGGGATAAAAGTTCTGTCATGTTTAAAGGATCACCGTGATCGCCCATATATTTTTTTACGATTTCGGCTGCTACATTGGCGATGATCACTTTTTTAAACAAGCCAATACAAAAACGGGAAAGTCCAAGACTAAAATCTTTTAATGTTTCCTTGCGTCCGTTTATTTCCTTTTCAACATGAGCATAACGGATAATAGGCCCGGCCACTAATGAGGAATAAATAGAAACGTACATTAAAAATTTTGGGAAGTTGCGTTGCGCATTAATAGTTCCCCTGTAAACATCCACCACATAAGAAATGGTGTGAAATGTATAAAAGGAAATACCAATGGGTAAAGCATAGCCCGGCGCTGTGAATGATGTGCCCAGCAGGGAGTTCACCTGGTTAACAAGAAATACATCGTATTTAAATGTTGCCAGTAACCCAAG